>DATKFT010000625.1:0-4217 GCA_035544335.1 Pseudorhodoferax sp. | reverse complement strand
GGCAGCGGCCAGCGCCTGGAGGACCCGCCGTTCCCGCAAAGCCCAAGGAGGCGCCCAATGAACACCCGTCTGATTTCTGTGTCGATTCTTGTGACGGCCATCCACATGCTGGCGGCTGGGAATGCCTGGTCGGCCCCTGGCGCGCATGGCCCCAACGGCGAACACCTCGATGCGCCGCAGGCTGTGAATGTCAACGGGCTGATGCGCCTGCCCGACGGCAGCGTCAACGTGCCGATGCTCGCGCAGCGGCGCATGGGCATCCGTACGCAGATCGTGGCCGCTTCGCAGGCACAGGCCACGGTGGAGCTGGCGGGCCGCGTGGTGATGGACCCGAATGCCGGTGGTCGCGTGCAGGCGGTGCATGGCGGCCGCGTCGAGGCCGGCCCACATGGCCTGCCCGTCGCCGGACAGGCAGTGCGAAAAGGCGAGGTGCTGGCCTATGTTCGCCACCATGCCGAACCCTATGCCCAGGCCAACCAGGAAGCGCAACTGGCCGAACTGCGCAGCAGCCGCCAGCTTGCCGCCCAGCGCGTTGAACGCCTGCAGTCGCTGGAAGGCACGGTGCCGCGCAAGGACATCGAGGCCGCGAAAGCCGAGTTGCAAAGCCTGTCCGCACGAGAAAAAAGCATTGGCGCCAGCCTGGGCGCACGCGAAGCACTGGTGGCCCCGGTCTCGGGCGTGATCGCCCGTGCGCAGGCGGTGGCCGGCCAGGTGGCCGATGACCGCGAACTGTTGTTCGAGATTGTCGATCCCTCCCGGCTGATGGTCGAGGCCTCGACCGCGGACGCGGCGCTGCCGGCCCGCATGGCCGGCGCTTCGCTGCGCGAGGCGCCCGGCGCACGCCTGCAACTGGTGGGTGCGGGTGGCGCGCTGCGCGACGGCGTGATGCCGGTCAACTTCCGCCTGCAAGCCGCTGGCGCAGGGCAAGCCCTGCCGCTCGCGGTGGGCCAGCCCGTGACGCTGATTGCCCAGCTTGCCGAGCGCATCGAAGGCTTCACGCTGCCCGCTCAGGCCGTGGTGCGCAATGCCGCCAACGAGCAGGTGGTGTGGATCAAGTCGGGCGCGGAGCGCTACATCCCGCAGCCGGTGCGCGTGCGCACGCTGGACGCGGCCACGGTGGTCGTGGTGCAAGGGCTGGGCGCGGACAACCGCGTCGTGGTCGAAGGCACCGCGCTGCTGGCGCAGATCCGCTGAGGAGCACGCCATGTTCAACTGGATCGTGCGCAGCAGCCTGCGCAATCGCCTGTTCGTGCTCGCCGTCGCGGCTTTTCTGCTGGTGTGGGGCGCCGTCAGCGCTTGGCGCACCCCCGTGGACGTGTTCCCCAACCTGGACAAGCCCCTGGTCACCGTGCTGACGGAGGCCGGCGGCATGGCGCCGCAGGAGGTGGAGCAGCTCGTCACCTTCCCGCTGGAGACCGCGCTCAACGGCATGCCGGGCGTCACCCGCGTGCGCTCGATGTCCGGCGTGGGCCTGTCCATCGTCTATGCCGAGTTCGACTGGGGCACCGACATCTACCGCAACCGTCAGCTCGTCGCCGAGCGCCTGGCGCTGGCGCGCGCGCAGTTGCCCGCCGGCATCGAGCCGTCGATGGGACCCGTGTCCTCGATCATGGGCGAGATCATGCTGATCGCGCTGCCGATCACCGCGCAGGCCCAGGACGGCGCTTCGCCCATGCAGGCGCGCGAGTACGCGGACTTCGTGCTGCGCCCGCGCCTGCTGTCCATTCCCGGTGTGTCGCAGGTGATTCCGATCGGCGGTGACGTGCGCACGCTGCGCGTCGCACCGGACACGGCGCGCATGGCGCAGTTCGGCGTCTCGCTCAACCAGGTGGAGCAGGCCATGAAGGGTTATGCCTCCAATGCGGGTGGCGGCTTCATCGACCTGAACGGGCGCGAGTACCTGATCCGCCACGTCGGCCGCACGGCCGACCGTGATGCGCTGGGCGGTGACCTGGCCGGCGTGGCCGTCGCCTGGAAGGACGGCCGCCCCGTGCTGCTGGAGCAGGTGGCGCAGGTCGGCTTCGCGCCGGGCCTCAAGCGCGGCGATGGCGGCTACAACGGCGGCCCCGCCGTGATCGCCAGCGTGCAGAAGCAGCCCGGCGCCGACACCGTGAAGCTCACCGCTGCCGTGGAGGCGGCGCTGCAGGAGCTGGTGCCCGGCCTGCCCAAAGGCCTGGCCCAGCCGCAGGTGCTATTCCGCCAAGCCGACTTCATCCGGGCCTCGGTGGGCAACGTGGGCGAGGCGCTGCGCGACGGCGCTGTGATGGTCGCGGTCATCCTGTTCGCTTTCCTGCTGTCGGCGCGCACCACGCTGATCTCGCTGCTGGCCATCCCGCTGTCGCTGGCGGTGGCGGCGCTGGCCTTCCGCGCCTTTGGCCTGTCGATCAACGTGATGACGCTGGGCGGGCTGGCCATCGCCATCGGCGAACTGGTGGACGACGCCGTGGTGGACGTGGAGAACATCCTGCGCCGCCTCAAGCAAAACCGCGCGGCGGACGATCCGCTGTCGGTGCTGGAGGTGGTGCGCCGCGCCAGCGTGGAGGTGCGCTCGGGCATCGTTTACGCCACGCTGGTCGTGGTGCTGGTGTTTGTGCCGCTGTTCGCGCTGCCGGGCATCGAGGGGCGCTTGTTCGCGCCGCTGGGCGTGGCCTACATCGTCTCCATCCTGGCCTCCATGCTGGTGTCGATGACGGTGACGCCGGTACTGGCCTACTACCTGCTGCCGCGCATGAAACGCATCGACCACGGCGACAGCCCGCTGGTCGCGTGGCTCAAGCGACTGGATACGAGGGTGCTGGCTTGGTCTTTCCCACGGGCGAGGGCGCTGGTGGCTTGCGCTGCCGTGGCGGTGCTGCTGGCTGGGGCCAGCGTGCCGTTCTTCCCGCGCGCTTTCCTGCCCGCGTTCAACGAGGGTTCGCTGGTTCTCGGGCTCGTGCTCTCTCCGGGCACCTCGCTGGAACAGGCCAACCGCATCGGCGCCGAGGCCGAGCGGCTGATCGCCGAGGTGCCCGAAGTGCGGCAGGTGGGCCGGCGCACCGGCCGCGCCGAGCTGGACGAGCATGCCGAGGGCGTGCATGCGGCCGAGATCGACGTGGACCTCAAGCCCTCGGCGCGCAGCCGCGAGGCCATCATGGCCCACATCCGCGAACGCCTGGCCCTGCTGCCCGCGCAGGCCACCATCGGCCAGCCGATCTCGCACCGCCTGGATCATTTGCTCTCGGGCGTGCGGGCGCAGATCGCGCTCAAGGTCTTCGGCGATGACACGGATGCGCTGCGGGGGCTGGCCGAGCAGTTGCGCGGCCGCCTGGCCGGCATTCCGGGCCTGGTGGACCTCACGGTAGAAAAGCAGGTGCTGATCCCGCAGATCACCGTGCGCATCGACCCGCGCAAGCTGGCGCAGACGGGCCTGGCGCCTGGCGAGGCGGTGCGGCTGCTGAAAGCGCTGACCGACGGTGCGCACAGCGCCGAGATCGTGGACGGCCCGCGCCGCTACGACCTGGTGCTGCGGCTGCCCGACCAGCGGCGCAGCCCGCAGGACCTGGCCGCCACGCTGATCGACACGCCAGCCGGGCGTCTGCCGGTCTCTGCCTTCGCCACGGTGGCGGAAGAAGACGGCCCCAACCAGATCGGCCGCGAGAACGGACGCCGGCGCATCGTGGTCTATGCCAACACCGATGGCCGCGACATGAGCGCCATCGTCGCGCAGATCCGCCAGGCCATCGGCGAGACACCGTTGCCGCCGGGCTACTTCATCAGCCTGGAGGGCCAGTTCCAGGCCCAGGAGCAGGCGGCGCAGTTGATCGGCGCGTTGTCGCTGGTCTCGCTGGCGATGATCTTCCTGGTGCTGTACGCGCGCTACCGCTCGGCGGTGCTGGCCGGCATCGTGATGGCCAACATCCCGTTGGCGCTGATCGGCAGCGTGGTGGCGATGTGGATCGCGGGCGTGAGCCTGTCTGTGGCCTCGATGGTGGGCTTCATCACCCTGGCGGGCATCGCCACGCGCAACGGCATCCTGAAGATCAGCCACTACATCAATCTGTGCAAGTTCGAGGGGGAGACCTTTGGCATGCCGATGATCGTGCGCGGCTCGCTGGAGCGGCTGACGCCGGTGCTGATGACGGCCTTGGTGGCCGCCTTTGCGCTGACGCCGCTGCTGCTGGCCGCCGATGCGCCCGGCAAGGAAATCCTGCACCCGGTGGCGGTGGTGATCTTCGGTG
>DATKFT010000624.1:0-5031 GCA_035544335.1 Pseudorhodoferax sp. | reverse complement strand
GGCACGGCGCCCGCGGCACCGGCCACCGCCATGCTGCTGCAGACCGTCAGCATGGTGTAGAAGCTGCGCACCGTGCCCGGCAGCGCGGCGAGCTTGCGGTCCGTGACCCACAGCGCGCATGCGAACACCGAGGCGGCCGTGAGCGCGAAGGCCACGCCGGCGCCCCAGGCGATGCCGCTGTCACCCGTGCGGGCCTCCTCCAGCCGCGCCGGCACGTTGAGCGCGAGCAGCAGGCCGACCAGCACCACGCCCATGACCAGGCAGGCGCGCCGCGTCGGCCGCGGGCCGCCCGAGGCCCAGTTCAGCAGCGCGAGCAGCACCGGGAAGGTGTTGCCCAGCAGCAGCGCGAGCGCCACCGGGATGCGCGCCACGGCCGAGTACAGGCACAGGCTTTGCACCGCGATCAACAGGCCCAGCACCAGCTGCCAGCCGCGCGTGCCGGCCGGCAGCGCCAGGCGTTCGCGCCGCCAGGCGACGAGGCCCGCGAGCACGAGCACGGCGGTGCCGGCGCGGCACAGCACGGCCGTCAGCACGCCGGCGCCGTCGTCGAAGGCCAGCCGGGCCGCCACGTGGTTGCCCGCGAAGCAGCAGGCGATCACCGAGAGCAGCAGCAGGGCGGTGGGGCGGGGGAAGAGGGGCGGCGCGGACGCGGCAGAGGGAGAGGGCATGGGCCGGGGATTGTGCCCGGCGCGGGCCTCCAGTGCGGTCTCAGGCGGGGGCCGCGGGTCCGTCGGCGATGAGCCGCTTGCCCAGTGGCACGGCGTCGTCCGCCGCATAGCCGAGCCGGCGGTAGAAGGCCAGCACCGCGCTGTTGCTCGCGCGCACGAGCAGGCTCACCTTGGGACAGCCCTGCGCGAGGAACTGCGCCTCCACATGCCGCATCAGCGCGGCACCGTGGCCGCGGCCACGCTGTTCGGGTGCCACGGCCAGGTAGTTGACCCAGCCACGGTGGCCCTCGTAGCCGGCCATGACGGTGGCGACGAGCGCGCCCTCGCACTCGCCGACCAGGAACAGCTCGCGCTGGACCCTGAGCTTGCGTGCGATGTCCTGGTGCGGATCGTTCCAGGGGCGCGTGAGGCCGCAGGCGTGCCAGAGCGCGACGACGGCGGCTTCGTCGGATTCCTGGTAGGGACGGATGTGCATGGGATGCCGGTGGTGGTCGTGGGCCGCCAGTGTCCCACCGCGGGGCCCGCCACCGTGCTGAAGACCAGACGGCCAAGGCGCCGGCGCGCACTGCGAGGCCGGCCGCCGGGGCCGTTGCCACGTGCACAATGCGCGGCATGGCACAAGGCAAGCGTATCTCGGTCGACATCAGCGAAGAAGCCCTCGGCGCCATCCGTGCGCTGGGCGCCGCCGCCAAGGCCGCGCGCCTGGCGGCGGGCGAAGGCCAGAGTTCGGCCGCGGCGCGCCTGGGCGTCCATGTGCAAACCATCGGACGCATCGAATCGGGCGAAGCGGGCGTGGCCATCGGCCATGTGCTCGGCCTGCTGGCGCTGTATGGCGTGTCCGTGCGCTGCGATCCCGCCGCCGGCGTGTCGTGAGCGCGCACTGCCAGACGTGACCTGACAGACGCGGACCCCGGGGGCGGCAGATGTGCGCGCCGCGGAGGTTCGAGGCTTATTCAACCATTCAATGAGGAAGGCACCATGGCCAAAGGCGAACAGCGCAGCAACAAGATGACGAAGAAGCCGAAGAAGGACAGCAGCCCGCCCAAGGAATCCTCCGGCACCTCGGACCGTCCCACGCCGCCGACCACGACGGTCCTGCCCAAAGGGAAGCTGAAGAACAAGTAGGCCGCGCGGGCCCTGCCCTGTGCGGCAGGCATCCCGTGCGCAGGCCGCCAGCAGTCTGCTCCGTGGCCCCGCCAGCGGCGATGGCGTTCTTCGCGCTGCACATCAAGCCCGCTGCGGCCGCTGGGAGCCTGCACCGGTGCCGGCCGTCTCCACGCAAGCGGCAGGCCCCCCGCACGTGCGCTCAATGCCCGGCGCCGGGCGCCGTGCCGAACACCGGCGCGGCCTGCCCGTCGATGGCCACGTCCACGCAGGCCGGCAGGCCGCTGGCCCAGGCGCGCTGCAGCGCCGGCGCGATCTGCGCGCCCTCCTGCACCGCGGCGCCAAAGCCGCCCAGGGCCTGCGCGACCGCGCCGTAGCGCGCCGTGGCGGCCAACTGGCAGCCGAGCAGCCGCTGCGGGCCGTAGTGGCGCAGCTGGATCTGGTGCTCGGCGTTCCAGCGCAGGTCGTTGCCGACCACGGCGATCACGGGTGCGGCCTCGCGCACGGCCGTGTCCAGCTCCATGAGGTGAAAGCCCGCCGTGCCGTCGCCCATGAGCACGACGACCGTGGCCTGGGGCCGCGCGATCTTGGCCGCGATGGCCTGGCTGAGCCCGCCGCCGATGGCGCCGGCCACGCCGTTGACGATGCGCACCGGGGCATGGCACAGGGCCTGGGCCCACTGGCCGAACTCGCCGCCGTCGCAGACCACGATGGGCTCGGCCGCCTGGGCCAGGAACTGCTGGACCTGCTCGCACAGCGCGCGCGAGCCGATGCGCCCGGGCGCCACGGGGGCCGGCCGGGCCTCGTGGCGCGCGGCCTGCGCGGCGGCCACCTGGCGACGCCAGTCCGCGCGCGCGGGCGGCAGGCCGGCGCGCCCGGCGGCCTGGTCCAGCACGGTGCCGGGCTCGCACAGGCAGGCCAGCGCGAGCCGCTCGCCGAGCAGGCCTTGCGCGCGTGCGATGAGCGCAGGGTCCGGGTCCAGCACCACGACGCGGGTCTGGGCGCCGAACACGCTGGCGCGCCCGAAGCCCAGCGTGAAGTCCAGCGGCTTGCCGGCCAGCACCAGCAGGTCGGCCTCGGCCAGGCATTCGGCGGCCGCGCCCAGCGAGGGGTCGCGCAGGCCGCGCGGGCTCTCCAGCGCGAGCAGCGGCGCGGCCAGGCGTTCGCCGCGCGCCTGCCAGGCGGAGCGCACGGGCGCACGCGCCGCGCTGGGCCCGGCCAGCACGAGCGGGCGCTGCGCCTGCGCGAGCAGCCGGGCCAGCGTGTCGAGGTCGGCAGCCGGTGCATCGGTGGCGGCGGGAAACGGTGGAAGTGGTGGAAGTGGCGGCAGCGCGGCCAGGCCGCTGTCGGCCGTGAGCAGGTCGAAGGGCAGCGCCAGGTGCACGGGGCCGCGGCGCGGCGCCAGCGCCAGCGCGATCGCGGCATCGACCTCGCCGGCCAGCGCCGCGCCGCTGCGTGCGCGGCGCGAGGCCTTGGTCACGGGGCGTGTCATGCCGGTCTGGTCCAGCTCCTGGAACGCGCCCAGGCCGTCCTCGGCCAGCGGCGCATCGCCCGACAGCAGCAGCACGGGACTCTCGGCGTGCAGTGCCGACATCAGTGGCGCCACGCCGTTGGCCAGGCCCGGGCCGGCCGTCAGCAGGGCCACGCCCACGCTGCCCGTGACCTGGGCCCAGGCGTCGGCCATGAACACGGCGGCGGCCTCGTGGCGCACGTGCACGATGCGGATGCCGGCGTCGATGCAGGCGTCGTAGACCGGCATGATCTGGTTGCCGGACAGGCTGAACACGGTGGTGACGCCCTGGCGTGCGAGGGCGCGGACGACGAGCTGGGAACCGAGCATGGGAGGCCTTGCGGTGCGCTGGAACGGGCGCGAATCTACCGCAGAACAGGTTCTCAGAGCCGCTGGCAGAACTCCACCAGGTGCTCGCGGAACCAGCGGTGGCCCGCATCGTGCTCGGCATTGGCGTGCCAGAGCAGGTAGACCGGGAACTGCGGCGTGCGCAGCGGCACCGCGTGCGCGCGCAGCCGGAAATGGTCGGCGTAGAGCTGGGCCATGCGGCGCGGCAGCGTGCACACGAGGTCGCTGCTCTGCACGAGCACGGGCATGGACAGGAAGTGCGGCACCGTCACTGCGATGTGGCGCGCCAGGCCGCGCTTGGCCAGCGCCAGGTCGATCATGGGCCGCGAGCTGCCATCGTGGGCCAGCACCACGTGGCGCAGCGCGAGGTAGGTCTCCAGGCCCAGGCGTTCGCCCACGAGCGGGTGGTCGCGCCGGGCCAGCGTGAGCAGGCTCTCGGTCAGCACGCAGCTGCGCTGCACGGCCGGGTCGGGCGGCGCGAAGTAGTCCAGCGCGAGGTCCACCGTGCCCTCGCGCAGCTCGGTCTGCAGCTGGGTGCCGGGCTCGGGCCGGATCCGGATGCGGATGCCGGGCGCGGCCTGGCCCAGCCAGTCGATGAAGCGCGGCAGCACCACGGTCTCGCCGTAGTCCTCCACGGCCACGACGAACTCGCGCTCGGCATGCGCGTAGTCGAAGTCGTCGGCGCCGCGCAATCCGCGTTCGAGCAGGGCCAGGGCCTGGCGGATCGGCTCGGCCAGCGTCTTGGCACGCGGCGTGGGCGCCATGCCCTGGGCGCTGCGCTCGAACAGCGGGTCGGCCAGCCGCTCGCGCAGCCGCGCCAGCGCGTTGCTGACCGTGGGCTGCGACAGGTGCAGCTTCAGCGCGGCCTTGGAGATGCTGCGCTCGTTGTAGACCGCGTCGAACACCAGCAGCAGGTTCAGGTCCAGCGTGCGCAGGTTCATGCGTCTCCTCTATTTGGAATCTGAATATTCTGCATTTGCTATCGAAAGTTGTCGAATAGAGCCGTGGTTTTGACAATGGGCCGAACAAGACAAGGAGACAACGATGGCCGAACCGCAGGGCGCAGACGCCCTGGTGCTGCTCGACCGCCCCTGTGCGGGCGTCGCCCGGCTCACCTTGAACCGTCCCGCCGCGCGCAACGCGCTGAATTCGGCGCTGCGCGAGGCGCTGGCCCAGGCCTTCGATGCGCTGGAAACCGACACCGAGGCGCGCTGCGTGGTGCTGCGCGGCAGCGGCGGCTGCTTCGCGGCCGGGGCCGATCTCAAGGAGATCGCCGCGCTCGACGCCGGCGCCGTCTCGCGCCTGCCCGTGCTGCGGACCTGGAAGTCCATCGCCGACTTCGGCAAGCCGCTGATCGCGGCCGTGGCCGGCCCCGCGCTGGGCGGCGGCTGCGAGCTCGCC
>DATKFT010000623.1:0-2195 GCA_035544335.1 Pseudorhodoferax sp. | reverse complement strand
CTTCCACGGCATGCTGGAGCGCGGCCACTACTTCGCACCCGCCCTGTACGAGGCCGGCTTCGTGAGCGCCGCGCACACGGACGAGGACATCGACAAGACCATCGAAGCCGCGCGCGAAGTGTTCAAGACGCTCTGACGCTGGCCCGTACCTGCCGATCGAGCCCGCCCTTGCGGGCTCTTTTCACGTCAGGGCCGAAGAAAAGCCTGGCGCGCCTGTTCGACCTCATCGCGCACGGCACAGCCCTGCGCATGGTCGTTGACCAGGCCCATGGCCTGCATGAACGAGTAAACGGTCGTAGGCCCCACGAACTTCCAACCGAGCTTCTTCAGCTCCTTGGACAGCGCCCGGGACTCGGCCGTCTCCGACACGGGCCCCGAAGCCTGCACAGGCTCCGGCGCATGGCGCCAGAAGAAGGCCGACAGCGAGCCTTGCGCCTCCACCATCTCCAGCGCCCGCTGCGCGTTGTTGATCACGGCCTCGATCTTGCCGCGATGCCGCACGATGCCCGCATCGCCCAGCAGCCGCAGCACGTCGTCCTCGGTGAAGCGCGCGACCTGGTGGAAGTCGAAGCCCGCAAAGGCCGCGCGGAAGTTCTCGCGCTTGTTGAGGATGGTCAGCCAGCTCAGGCCGGACTGGAAGCCTTCGAGGCTGAGTTTCTCGAACAGGCGCCGGTCGTCGGTGACGGGAAAGCCCCATTCACGGTCGTGGTAGGCCAGGTAGCTGTCCGTGGCCGCGCACCAGTGGCAGCGCGGCCGGCCGTCGGGGGCGGTGAACAGGCGGGACATGGTCAGGATTTCCCGGGTTCGGGAGAAGGGAGGGACAGCAGCCAGGCCACCATCTGCAGGGATTGCGCCGTATCGATGTGCGGGTGGCGCGGCATGATGGCGCGGCCCCATTCGCCGGCCCCGCCCTCGCGGATCTTGCGCGCCAGGTAGTCGGCGGCATCTTCGCGGCCACGGTAGCGGCCGGCGATCTGCTGGAAGGACGGGCCCACGTAGTGGCGCACCAGGCCGTGGCAGCGCAGGCAGTCATTGCCTTCCACCAGGGCCTTGCCGGCGGCCAGCTGCGCGTCGGCTGTCACGGCAGCTGCGGCCGCCGCCGTGGTGGCCCCGACAGCCGGCCCGCGCATGATGCGCCAGCCGATGTTGAAGACACCCAGCGCCACCAGCAGCATGAAGACCACGAGCGCCCAGCCCAGCCAGCGGGGCCGCTGGGGGGCGTCGTCGCCCTCGTCGTCTGCGCCAGGAGGCAGTTGGCCGGCCATCAGTGGCGGAAGTGGCGCACGCCGGTGAAGACCATGGCCACGCCGCGCTCGTTGGCGGCGTCAATGACTTCCTGGTCGCGCATGGAGCCGCCGGGCTGGGCCACGCAGGTGGCGCCTGCGTCAACGACCACGTCCAGGCCGTCGCGGAAGGGGAAGAAGGCATCGCTGGCCACGACCGTGCCCTGCAGGCTCAGCTTGGCGGCCTCGGCCTTGATGGAGGCGATGCGCGCCGAGTCCAGGCGGCTCATCTGGCCTGCGCCCACGCCCATGGTCATGCCGTTCTTGCAGAACACGATGGCATTGCTCTTGACGTACTTGGCGACCTTCCAGGCGAACAGCAGGTCCTGCAGTTCTTCGGGCGTAGGCTGCTTGACGGTGACGACCTTGAGGTCGGCCAGGGCCAGCTCATGGTTGTCGGCGGTCTGCAGCAGCAGGCCCGAGCCGACGCGCTTGGCGTCCACGGCGTTGCGGCCCTGGTCCCAGGCGCGCTCGCCGCCGGCCGGCAGGGCGATCTTCATGAGGCGCACATTGACCTTGGGCTTGAAGATTTCCAGCGCCTCGGCCGTGAAGTCGGGGGCCATCAGCACCTCGACGAATTGCTTGACCACGGCCTCGGCCGCCGCCTTGTCCACCGTGCGGTTGAAGGCGATGATGCCGCCGAAGGCGCTGGTGGGGTCGGTCTGGAAGGCCTTGGCATAGGCTTCGTGCGCGTCCTTGCCCACGGCCACGCCGCAGGGGTTGGCGTGCTTGACGATCACGCAGGCGGGCTGCTCGAAGCTCTTGACGCATTCCCAGGCGGCATCGGCGTCGGCGATGTTGTTGTACGACAGCTCCTTGCCCTGCAGCTGCTCGCCCGTGACCAGGGAGCCGGGGGCCGGATACAGGTCGCGGTACAGAGCGGCCTGCTGGTGGCTGTTTTCGCCGTAGCGC
>DATKFT010000622.1:0-10681 GCA_035544335.1 Pseudorhodoferax sp. | reverse complement strand
GCTGTTCGCGCTGATGCTGGGCCTGCCGGCCCGTTGCATACCGGTGCTGCTGCTTTCCCTGTTGCTCGGTACGCCGGTGCTGAGCCTGCTCGGCGCCGTCGGCGCGGCCTTGACCGTGGGCCTCAAGCGCGGCGGCCTGTTCGCCAGTGCGCTGGGCGTGGCGCTGGGCTTTGGCGTGCACTACCTGTTCGTGCTGCTGCTGGCCGGGCTCGTGGAGGCCACCTTGCCGGCCGCCACGCTGTGGCCCGTGGCCTATGGCCTGGGCATCGGGCTCACGCTGCTGTTCGCGTTCGGCCTGCCGCCCGTGCTGCAACTGGCCAAGGTGCCGCCGCTGCGCGTGATCCGGCGCGACGTGGGGCAGTTGAAGCCCGCCTCCATCGCCGTGCTGGCGCTGGGCGTGGCGGGCTTCGCCGGCCTGCTGCTGGCCGTCAGCAGCGACATCAAGCTCGGTCTCATCGCGGTCGGCGGCTTCGCGGGCGCCGTGCTGCTGTTCGCTGCGCTGTCCTGGGTTGCGGTCTGGCTGCTGCGCAAGAGCGTCAACGAGAGCACGGCGCCGCGCTGGCTGGTGCTGGCCACGCGCCAGGTCTCGGCGCGACCGGCCTACACCGTGGTGCAGGTCAGCGCGCTGTCGGTGGGCCTGCTGGCGCTGGTGCTGCTGGTGCTGCTGCGCACGGACCTGATCGGTGCCTGGCGCCAGGCCACGCCGCCCGACGCGCCCAACCGTTTCGTGATCAACATCCTGCCCGAGCAGGGCGAGGCCTTTCGCAAGACGCTGGACGACGCGGGCGTCGCCAGGTACGACTGGTACCCCATGTTCCGCGGCCGCCTGGTGGCCGTGAACGACAAGCCCGTGAACCCGGCCGACTACGTGGACGAGCGCGCGCAGCGCCTGGTCGACCGCGAGTTCAATCTCTCGCACGCCAGCCAGCAGCCGCCGCACAACGAACTGGTCGGCGGCCGCTGGACGCCCGAGGAGCAGGGCGCCGTCAGCGTCGAGGAAGGGCTGGCGAAGACGCTGAACCTCAAGCTCGGCGACACGCTGCGCTTCGACATCGGCGGCATGCCGTCCGAGGCCCGCATCACCTCGCTGCGCAAGGTCGACTGGGGCTCGCTGCATGCCAACTTCTTCGTGATGTACCCGGTGGCCGCGATGCCCGACCTGCCCATCACCTACCTGGCGGCCTACCGCGCGCCCGAGACGGCCGGCTTCGACAACGCGCTGGTGCGTGCCTTCCCCAACGTGACCAACGTGGACATGAGCACGGCGCTGGCCCAGGTGCAGCGCGTGCTGGACCAGGTCGTGCGCGCGGTCGAGTTCCTGTTCGGTTTCACGCTGGCGGCCGGCCTCGTGGTGCTGTTCGCCGCCATCACGGCCACGCGCGAGGAGCGCGCGCGCGAGTTCGCGATCATGCGCGCCGTGGGCGCCAGCAGCGCGCTGCTGCGCCAGGTGCAGCGCGCCGAGCTGGCCGGCGTGGGCGTGCTGGCCGGCCTGCTGGCCACGCTGGTGGCCATGGCGGTCGGCTGGGCGCTGGCCCGCTTCGTGTTCGAGTTCAGCTGGTCGGGCTCGCTGTGGGTGCCGCTGTTCGGCGCGCTGGCCGGTGCCGTGCTCGCGCTCGGCGCGGGCTGGTGGGGCCTGCGCGACGTGCTGCGCCGGCCCGTGGTCGACACCTTGCGCCGCGCCGCCGCCTGATTCAGCCGTGCCGTTCCAGCGCGAAGCCTTCGCGCGGATCGGGCGGCTCGAAGTGGCGGTTGATGAGGCTGAACTGTGCCTCGTCGGTCTGGAACGGGTGCGTGCCGGCCGCGTTGCGCGCCTGCAGCCGCGCGCGGCAGACGGCCTCGGGCACGTCGAGCAGGTGCAGCCGGTGCGCGGCGCCGGACTGGGCGATCAGGCCGCGCATCCAGGCGCGCTGGGCCCGCGTGTTGGCCGGGAAGTCCAGCACCACCGAGACGCCGCTGCGCAGCATGGCGACCACGTGCTCGCCCAGCATGGCCTTGAGCCGGCCCGTGCGCTGCAGGTAGTCGGGCAGGGCCTGGATCTCGCCCGGGTACAGCACGGCGAGCCAGGCGTCCTCCTGCACGAGCACGGTGGCCGGTTGCGCCGCCAGGCGGCGCGCGAGCGTGGACTTGCCGGCCGCGATCCTGCCGCACAACAGGTGCAGCATGGCGGGGGCACTGGCGGAAGCGGTCATGGGATCTCCTGGTGGAAAAAACCCCAGGAGACCGTGACGACGCGCCTTCTGGGGCGGGTCGTCTTGGCTTGCAGCCGCGCGCTAACCCACCGTCCTGGGACGGCGGTTAATCGGGGTGCGCAGCGTGAAGGCCATGAGGGGAGCAAGTTTAGCCGCGTACGGGCGGTTCGGGGAACAGGTGCGTGGCCGCGAAGTCCACGAAGGCCCGCACCTTGGGCGAGAGCTGGCGGCTCGACGGCCACAGCGCCGAGAACTGGCCCTGCTCGCGCGGCTGCTCGGCGAGCAGCTGCACGAGTTCGCCGCGCGCGAGCGCATCCTGCGCGAGGAAGTCCGGCATCCACGCGATGCCCATGCCGGCGGTGGCCGCACCCAGCATGGCTTCCATGTTGTTGCAGACCAGCGCGGTCGGCAGCCGCTCGGGCAGGCCCTGCAGCTTCCACTCCTCGATCTTGCCGCTGCTGGCGAACTGGTAGCGCAGGCAGGCGTGCTGCGCGAGCTCGGCCGGCTGCTGCGGCTGGCCATGGGCCGCGAGGTAGGCCGGCGCGGCCACGAGCACGAAGCGGAACGGGCCGAGCCGGCGCGCCACGAGCGGCGAGTCGTCGAGCGCGCCGCTGCGCACCACGATGTCGAAGCCTTCATCGACCACGTCGACGAGCCGGTCGTTGAAGTCCAGCTCCAGTTCGATCTCGGGGTAGCGCGCCTGGAAGGCCGGCAGCATGGGCAGCAGGAAGCGGTAGCCGATCACGGGCAGGCTCACGCGCAGGCGGCCGCGCGGCGTGGCCACGGCCGACTGCAGCATGGCCTGGGCGTCGGCCAGTTCGTCGAGGATGCGGCGGCAGCGTGCGTGGAACAGCGCGCCTTCCTGCGTGAGCCGCACCTGGCGCGTGGTGCGGTGGAACAGGCGCACGCCCAGCTGCTGCTCGAGCCGGGCCACGTTCTTGCCGACGGCCGAGGCCGAGATGCCCAGCGCCCGCCCGGCCACTGCGAAGCCCTGCAGGTCGGCGGCGCGCACGAAGCTCACGATGTTGTTCAGGCTGTCCATCGCATTGAAGAGTTTTGGTTGGTAATGTGCGGAGTTCTCGCCGGATTGTGCGGCGACTGCATCCTTTCTATCGTCGCTGCCATGTCTTCATCGCCTTCTTCCTCGCGCGCCGACCGGGCCTGGCTGCTCGCCGCCGTGTGCCTCGCCGCGCTTGCCATGCCGCTCAGCTTCACGGGGCCCGCGGTCGTGCTGCCGCTGCTGCGGCAGGCCCTGGGCGGCAGCCCGGTCGCCATCCACTGGGTCACGAGCGCCTTCATGCTGAGCTTCGGCGCCGCGCTGATGGCCGCCGGCGCGCTCGCCGACCACTGGGGCCGCCGCCGCGTGTTCCTGGGCGGGCTGGTGCTGGCCGTGGCCAGTGGCGCCGCCCTGGCCTGTGCGACCAGCCTGCTGGCCTTCAACCTGCTGCGCGCGTTGCAGGGGCTCGCGGCTGCGGCGGCGCTGGCCGGCGGCACGGCCGCCCTGGCCCAGGTGGTGCAGGGCGCCGCGCGCACGCGCGCCTTCAGCCGCGTGGGCGCGAGCTTCGGCGCGGGCCTGGCCTTCGGGCCCCTGCTGTCGGGCCTGCTCGGCGACCAGCTGGGCTGGCGTGCCGTGGTGCTGCTGCCGGGCCTGGTCGCGGCGCTGGCGCTCGCGCTCGGCGCCTGGCGCATGCCCGAGTCGCGCAATCCCGGTGCGGGGCGGCTGGACGGGGCCGGCACGCTGGCGTTCACGCTCGCGCTGGGCCTGCTCACGCTGGGCGTGCTGCAGGCGCCCGCGCAGGGCTGGGGCGATGCGCGCGTGGCCGGGCCGCTGGCCGGCGCGGTGGTCGCAGCGCTGCTGTTCGTGCGCACCGAGCTGGGGCTGCTGCGGCGCGGCGGCCAGCCCATGCTGGACCTCTCGCTGCTGCGCTATCCGCGCTTTGTCGGCGTGCAGCTGCTGGCGGCCGCACCGGCCTATGGCTTCGTCGTGCTGCTGGTGCTGCTGCCGATCCGCTTCATCGCGCTGGAAGGGCGCGGCGCCTGGCAGGCCGGGCAGCTCATGCTGCTGCTGTCCGGCCCCATCCTGCTCGTGCCGGGCCTGGCCGCGCGGCTGGCGGGCCGCTGGTCGGCCGCGGCGGTCTGCGCCGCCGGCCTCGTGCTGTGCGCGCTGGGGCTGCTGTGGCTGGGCCACTGCGGGCCGGCCAGCGGCCTGCGCGACCACGCGGGCCCGCTGCTCGCCATCGGCCTGGGCATCGGCCTGCCCTGGGGCCTCATGGACGGCCTGGCCGTCAGCGTGGTGCCGCGCGAGCGCGCGGGCATGGCCGCCGGCATCTTCAACACCGTGCGCGTGGCGGGCGAGGGCATTGCGCTGGCCGTGGTCGGCGCCGGCCTCACGGCCCTGCTGGCCGCGCGCCTGGGCCAGGGGCAGGCCGGCGCGGCGGCCGCGCAGCGCCTGGTCACGGGCGACCTGGCGCAGGCGCTGGCGCTGCTGCCGGGTGCCACGCATGCCGGGCTCGTGCAGGCCTACGCCGATGCCTTTTCCGTGCTGACGCTGGTGCTGGCCGGCATCACGCTGGCCACGGCGGGCGTGGTGTTCATGTTCCTGCGCGGGCCGGATCCGCACGCCGCCCCAGGCCAACTGGCACCGGGCCAAGGCTGATGGGGCGAGGGCCGACAATCGGGCCATGCAGATCGAAGACAAACCCGCCTTCAACACGCCGTTCGAATGGATCGGCGGCGAAGACAAGGTGCGCGCGCTGGTCGAGCGCTTCTACGACCTCATGGACCTGGAGCCCGGCTACGCCGCGCTGCGGGCCGCGCACGGCAGCACGCTGGACAACGCGCGCGAGCGCCTGTTCTGGTTCCTGTGCGGCTGGCTGGGCGGGCCGCAGCACTACACCGAGCGCTTTGGCCACCCCATGCTGCGTGCACGCCATCTGCCGTTCGCGATCGGCTCCCGCGAGCGCGACGAGTGGCTGGCCTGCATGGACCAGGCCATGGGCGACACCGGCGTGCCCGAGGACCTGCGGGCGCGGCTGCGCCAGAGCTTTTTCCAGACGGCCGACTGGATGGTCAACCAGAGGACGGTCCGCAAGGTCCTGTCGTCCGACGCGCCTTGAGGCCCTGCGCGCTGGCCGCAGGCCAGGCTGCGCCGGCGTTCAGACCCTGGTTCAGACCCCGGCCACCCTGACCAGGTAGTCGCGCGTCGCGAGCAGGTCGGGCGCCACGCCCAGGCCCGGCGCGTCGCCGAGCACGACGGCGCCGTCCTGCAGCGCGAACGCGGGCTGCGCGAGCAGTTCCCGCAGCGGGTTCGGGTTGGCATCCACCTCCACATAGCCGGGGCCGCCGACCGCGGCCTTGAGGTGCAGGGAGGCCGTCAGCCCGATGCCGCCGCCCAGCCAGTGCGGGCAGAACAGCCGGCCCCGGGCCAGGGCCGCGCGCCCCACCTGCAGGCAGCCCGTGATCCCGCCCCATTTGCCCAGGTCCGGCTGCAGCACCGACAGCACGCCGCTGTCGATGACGGTGTCGAACTGGGGCAGGCCGGCCAGGTTCTCGCCGCCCGCCAGCGGCAGCGGCTGCTCCTGCGCGAGGCGCCGCCAGTCTGCCAGCGGCGCGTCGGCGCGCAGCGGCTCCTCGAGCCAGCCCAGGCCATGGGCCTGCATCGCGCGCCCGGCCGCCAGGGCCTCGTCTAGTGTCCAGGCCTGGTTGGCATCGACCATGAACGGCGTCTCTTCACCGATCACCGCCCGCATGGCGCGCAGGTTGGCGTCGTCGCGCGCGGCACCGAAGCCGACCTTGAGCTTGAACGCCCGGTAGCCCTCCGCGAGCTTCTGCGCGGCCAGCTGCTCGGGCGCCGTCGGGTTGAGCCCGGAGGCGTAGACGGGGATAGGCGGCGCGGTGTCGTCCGCACGGTCCGAGATGAAGCGCCACAGCGGCTGGCCGGCCCGGCGCGCGAGCAGGTCCCACAGGGCCACGTCCAGGCCCGCGACGATCTGGTGCAGGGTGCCGGGCTCGCCGCACTGGATGGCCAGCACGGCGAAGGCCTCGCTGAGCGCACGGAAGCAGCTCTGCGGGCTGTCCCAGCGCTTGCTCTCCAGCAGCGGGCGCAGGTAGTAGGCGGCCATGCGCGCGCGGTGCTCGGCACCGACCACGGGGAAGTTGCACCAGACCTCGCCCCAGCCGGAGCAGCCGGCGGCGTCGGTCACGCGCAGCAGCACGGCCGGCCGGTCGCGCATGGTGCCGAACGAGGTCTGGACCGGCGGGTCGGCGGGCGCGCGGAACACGAAGACGTCGAGGCGCTGGACTTCGAAGGCGAGGGAGTGGTCGGTCTGGGGCATGGGTTGCGCAGTGGGGAGTCGAGGAGTCTGGGTGTCTGGGTGTCGGTGCTCGGATCAGGGCCGCGGCATGTTGCCGCCGTGCCCGCCGTCGGCGCGGTGGGCCGGCGTCACAGCAGTTCCCGGTAGCTGGACAGCAGCAGGCTCAGGCCCGAGGCCAGCAGCAGGCCGGCGACCAGCTTCTTCAAGGTCGATGGCTGAAGGTTAAGAGGGAAGCGGATCTGCAGCCAGGTCACGCCGTACACGACCGGCATGGCGCAGACGGACAGGACCAGCGCGTGCGCGCTGAACTGGCCGCTGGGCACCACGAGCGCGAGCCGGATGAAGGCGTTGAAGGCGAACACCAGCAGCAGAGCGTGCCGGACCAGTGTGCGGTCCAGCGGCTCGCGGTACATCTGGTAGACCAGCGGCGGCCCGGAGCTCGCGAACAGGCCGCCCAGCAGGCCCGACAGCACGCCCACGCCGGCGAACGTGGCCGGCCCGGACAGCTGCTGGCGCGGGCGCGCCTGCAGCAGCAACAGGCTGGCGCAGGCCGTGATGGACAGGCCCAGCAGGCCGCGCAGATAGGCCACGGCATTGCCGCTGAGCCAGCCCAGCAAGGCCACCCCGGCACCCACGCCGACCACGCTGCCCCACAGCGTGGGCCGCATGAGCCGCCAGGGCGGCATGACGCGCTGGCCGCGGAACGAGGCCCAGGCATTGACCAGCGTGAGCACCATGGCCGCGTTGGCGGCGTCGGCGACCGAGGCCACGTGCAGGCTGGCCGTCAGCCCCAGCAGGATCAGGCCGAACGCGAAGCCCGTGAGGTTCTGGGCATAGGTCGCCAGCGCCACGCACAGCACGAACGCGGCGACCGCCGCGGGGCTGCCGCTGTCGGCGAACATCAGCGGCCTGGCCCGGGCCGTGCGGGCAGCGTGAGCAGCGTGGGCACTATTGCTTCTCGGCCAGGCCGAGGGTCTTGATCAGCTGGGTGTAGCGCGCCTGTTCGGCCTTGACGAAGGCGCCGTAGTCCTGGCTGTTGCGGTACACCAGCGGCGTGTTCACCTGCTCGGCCTTTTGCTGGTAGGCCGCGGAATGCGCGGCCTTGTCGCAGGCCGCCTCGAGCTTTTGCCGTACCGCGGCGGGCAGGCCCTTGGGCGCGATGAAGCCGCCCCACACGGAGGCCTGCAGCGGCAAGCCGCCTTCCGCGGACGTCGGCACGTCGGGGTAGGCGGGCAGCCGGTCCTTGGCCAGCACCGCGAGGCCGCGCAGCTTGTACTGCGTCGAGATGGTCGGGGTTTCTGCGAACAGCGCGATCTGCTGGCCCAGCAGGCCCGTGATCATCTCGCCCGAGCTCTTGTACGGCACGTGCAGGCCGTCGGTCCTGGCCTGGTCCAGCAGCATGGCCATGGACAGGTGCAGCACCGTGCCCGTGCCCGACGAGCCGTAGGTCAGCTGGCCGGGCTGCGCCTTGGCGGCGCCGATCACGTCGCTGAGCTGCTTGAATTTGGAGTCCGGCTTGACCATCAGCATCAGCGGCACGTCGTAGGTGCCGCAGATGGGCTCGAAGCTGTCGGCCGTGTAGCCGGTGTTGCGCAATGCGGGCTGCAGCATCTGCGGGCCGATGACCGACAGGCCGATGGTGTAGCCGTCCGGGGCCGCGTTCTTGAGCGCGGTCATGCCGATGGCGCCGCCGGCGCCGGCCTGGTTGTCCACCACGACCGGCACGCCCAGGACCTCGCCCAGCGGCTGCTGCATGAAGCGCGCCATGATGTCCGAGGTGCCGCCGGGCCCGAAGGGCACGATCAGCGTGATGGGCTTGTTGGGGTAGGGCTGCTGGGCGTGCGCGGCCGTGGACAGCATGGCGGTGCTGACGGCGCAGATGGCACAGGCGGCGGCAGCAACGGCGAGTCGGGGAAACATGGCTTCAGTTCCTGGATTGTTCTGGTGGACGAGAAAGGCGCGCAGGTCAGTAGACGTTGCTTTCGAAGCCCTGCGCGAGGCTGGGGCGGATGGCGTCGATGAAGGCCGTGGCCTGGCGCATCATCATTCCCATGTCCGAGGCGACCGCCACGAAGGCGTAGCCCATGGACACGAAGCTGGAGACGACCTCGGGCGTCGGACCCACGATGCCGCACGGGATGCCGAGCTTGCGGCAGCGCGCGGCGACATCGGCGATGACGGCCTGCACCTCGGGGTGCAGGATGTTGCCGATGTGGCCCATGTTGGCCGACAGGTCGCCCGGGCCCAGGAACAGCGCATCGACGCCTTCGACGGCGGCGATGTCCTCCAGCGCGGCCACGGCCGTGGGCGTCTCGAGCTGGATGATCGTGAAGACCGAGTCGTTGGCGCGCTTGCCGTAGTCCTTGGCCGTGCCGTAGCCGCTGGCGCGGAACACGGCCGCGAAGCCGCGCTGGCCCAGCGGCGGGTACTTGGCGAAGGACACGGCCCGGCGCGCCGCCTCGGCGGAGTCCACGAAGGGCACCATCACGGTCTGCGCGCCCATGTCCAGCGCACGCTTGAACAGCACCATCTCGTTGGCGGCCAGGCGCACCACGGGTGCGGCGCGCGTGCCGGCGATGGCCTGCAGCACGTGCAGCGTGTCCTTCTCGTCCATGGGCACATGCTCCTGGTCGACGAGCAGCCAGTCGAAGCCGGCGCGGCCCATGGCCTCGGCCGTGCTGGAGGTGCCCGACATCAGCCAGGTGCCGAGCGGGGTGCCGGGCTGCGCCAGGCGCGCGCGGAAGGGGTTGGAAAGAAGGTCGGGCGTCTGGGCCATGGTGTTCAGGGAGGAAGCGTTCAAGGGGATCAGTAGATGGAGGGCTCGGCGGTGGGCGCGTTGCCGGCCAGCACCTCGAAGTCGCAGCCCTTGTCGGCCTGCGTCACCTGCTGCTGGTAGATGCGCGCGTAGCCGCGGCTGTAGGTCTGGGGCGGCGGCGTCCAGGCGGCGCGGCGGGCGGCCAGCTCTGCGTCGGACACCAGCATGTCCAGGCGGCGCTGGCCGATGTCGAGCGCGACCAGGTCGCCGGTCTTGAGCAGGGCCAGCGGGCCGCCGACGGCCGACTCGGGCGCCACGTGCAGCACGCAGGTGCCGTAGTGCGTGCCGCTCATGCGCGCGTCGGAGATGCGCAGCATGTCGCGCACGCCGCGCTGCAGCAGCTTCTTGGGGATGGGCAGGTTGCCCCATTCGGGCATGCCGGGCGCGCCCACGGGGCCGCCGTTGCGCAGCACCAGCACGGTGTTCTCGTCGACGTCCAGGTCCGGGTCGTTGACGGCCGCCAGCATGTCGGCGTTGGAGTCGAACACCAGGGCCGGGCCGGTGTGGCGCAGCAGGTGCGGCGATGCGGCCGAGGGCTTGAGCACCGCGCCGTCGGGGCACAGGTTGCCGCGCACCACGGCCAGGGCCATGCCGGCTTCGGGGCAGTCGGCCGTGGCGGCGATCAGCGGCGCTTGCGGATCGCGGATCACGTCGTCGTCGGTGCAGGTGCGCCCTTCGATGTTCTCGCCCAGCGTGCGTCCCGTGACCGTCAGCGTGCCGAGGTCGAGCTGGTCGCGGATCTTGTTGAGCAGGGCCGGCAGGCCGCCGGCGTAGTAGAAGTCCTCCATGAGCCGGTTGCCCGAGGGGAACACATTGGCGAGCACGGGCACGCGGCGCGACACCGCGTCGAGCTCGTCCAGGCTCAGCGCGATGCCGGCGCGGCCGGCAATGGCCGGCAGGTGCACCGCGGCATTCGTGGAGCCGCCCAGCGCCATGTAGGCCGCCACACCGTTGAGCAACGCTGCACGCGTGACGATCTGCGAGGGCCGCAGGTCTTCCCAGACCATTTCCACGGCGCGCTTGCCGCAGGCCCAGGCCAGGCGCGTGTGGCCGGCGTCCATGGCCGGCACGCTGGTGGCGCCCGGGAAGGTCAGGCCCATGGCCTCGATGATGGAGGTCATCGTGCTGGCCGTGCCCATGGTGTTGCAGGTGCCCGGCGTGCGCGTCATCTTGGCTTCCAGCGCCACCCACTCGGGCTGGTCGATGTCGTCCACCACGTACTGCTCCCAGTACTTCTTGGTGTGCGTGCCGGCGCCCACCGTGAGGCCCTTGTAGCGGTCGTTGAGCATGGGGCCGGCCGGGCAGAAGATCGCCGGGATGTCCATGGACAGCGCGCCCATGACCAGCGCGGGCGTGGTCTTGTC
>DATKFT010000621.1:0-2537 GCA_035544335.1 Pseudorhodoferax sp. | reverse complement strand
TGCGCGTCGCCTGCTCGACGGCCTGCAGGCATCGTTTGAGACCGCCGTGCTGGCGGTGGCACAGCGCTGCAGTGCCGGCGCGCAGCGGCTCGATCCGGTCGCGCTGGACGCAGCCCAGGGGGTGTCGTACGAACTGGCCTGGGCCAGTGCCGAACTGCTGGCGGCGCAGACCGTGCTGCAGGCGCCGGCCGCTGCCGGGCTGGACCGCGCGCTGGCGCTGCTGTTTGCCACCGAGGCCATGCGCGCGGTGCACGCGCGGCTGGAGTCCGTGGCCATCGATGCCGAGCTGGACACCGCGCCGCTGCGCGCCTGGAGCGCCGACCCGCAATGGCCGGCGCTGCGCCGCGCCGCGGCCGGGCCGGACGCGCTCGCACAGGCGGCGCGCGCGCTGGCCGAAACCGAGGCCGACATCGGTCCTGTCGTGGTCAGCGAGGAGGTGGCCATGGCGCGCGATGCGTTCCGCCGCTTCGGCGCGGACGTGGTGGCGCCGCTGGCCGCCGAGATCCATGCGCAGGACCTGACCATCCCCGAGACCATCCTGGGCCCGCTGCGCGAGATGGGCGTGTTCGGCCTGTCGATCCCGCAGGAATACGGCGGCAGCGCACCCGGCCAGCACGACGACACGGCCATGATGATCGCCGTGACCGAGGCGCTGTCCGAGGCCTCGCTGGGCGCGGCCGGCAGCCTGATCACGCGGCCCGAGATCCTGTCGCGCGCGCTGCTCGCGGGCGGCACCGAGGAGCAGAAGCAGGCCTTCCTGCCGAAGATCGCGGCCGGCGCGCCGCTCTGCGCGATCGCGATGACCGAGCCCGACCACGGCTCCGACGTGGCCAGCCTGGCGCTCAAGGCCACGCGCGTGGCGGGCGGCTGGCGGCTGGACGGCGCCAAGACCTGGTGCACCTTCGCCGGCAAGGCCGGCCTGCTCATGGTCGTGGCGCGCACCAACCCCGACAAGGCGGCGGGCTACAAGGGCCTGTCCATCCTGTTGGTCGAGAAGCCCTCGACCGAGGACCACGCCTTCGACTTCCAGCCTGAAACACCAGCAGGAAAGGGCGGCCGCCTGCGCGGCAAGGCCATCCCGACCATCGGCTACCGTGGCATGCATTCCTACGAACTCGCGTTCGAGGACTTCTTCGTGCCCGACAGCCATGTGCTGGGCGGCGAGGCCGGCCTGGGCAAAGGCTTTTACTTCAACATGGCCGGCATGGTCGGCGGGCGCATGCAGACGTCGGCGCGCGCCACGGGCGTGATGCGCGCGGCGCTGCGCGAGGCGCTGCGCTACACGCAGGACCGCAAGGTCTTCGGCCAGCCGCTCATCGATTTTCCGCTCACGCAGTCCAAGCTGGCCCACATGGCCGCACGCCTGGCGGCCTGCCGCCAGACGGCCTACGCGGTCGGCAACCGGCTGGAAGCCGGCGCTGGCCGCATCGAGGCCGCGCAGATCAAGCTCCTGGCCTGCCGTTCGGCCGAACTCGTCACGCGCGAGGCCCTGCAGCTGCACGGCGGCATGGGCTATGCCGAGGAGACGCCCGTGAGCCGCTACTTCGTGGACGCGCGCGTGCTGTCCATCTTCGAGGGTGCCGAGGAGACTCTGGCGCTCAAGGTCATCGCGCGCGGCCTGTTCGAGAAGGCGCTGGCCTGAGCGCTTTCACCACCTGTTTGTTCAACGTTTCACCACTGCTCTAGGAATCCGTCATGGCAGAGACCAAGCCCAAGATCATCTACACCCTCACCGACGAGGCGCCGCTGCTGGCGACGCATTCCTTCCTGCCCATCGTGCGCGCCTTCGCCGAGCCGGCCGGGATCGACGTGGAGACCAGCGACATCTCGGTGGCCGGCCGCATCCTGGGCCAGTTCCCCGAACTGCTGACCGAGGCGCAGCGCGTGCCCGACAACCTCAGCGAACTGGGCAAGCTCACGCTCAAGCCCTCGGCCAACATCATCAAGCTGCCCAACATCAGCGCCTCGGTGGCCCAGCTCAAGGCCGCCATCAAGGAACTGCAGGACAAGGGCTACAAGATCCCGGACTATCCGGAAAGCCCCAAGACCGACGAAGAGAAGGACATCCGCGCGCGCTACAACAAGTGCACGGGCTCGGCCGTGAACCCCGTGCTGCGCGAAGGCAACTCGGACCGCCGCGCGCCCAAGGCCGTCAAGGAGTACGCGCGCAAGAACCCGCACAGCATGGCCGAGTGGAGCCAGGCCTCGCGCTCGCACGTCTCGCACATGCACGGCGGCGACTTCTACCACGGTGAGAAGTCGATGACGCTGGACAAGGCGCGCGACGTGAAGATGGAGCTCATCACCAAGAGCGGCAAGGCCATCGTTCTGAAGCCCAAGGTCTCGCTGCTGGACCGCGAGATCATCGACTCGATGTTCATGAGCAAGAAGGCCCTGCTGGCCTTCTACGAAAAGGAGATCGAGGACGCGCGCAAGACCGGCGTGATGTTCTCGCTGCACGTCAAGGCGACCATGATGAAGGTCTCGCACCCCATCGTGTTCGGCCACTGCGTGCGCATCTTCTACCGCGAAGCCTT
>DATKFT010000620.1:0-4974 GCA_035544335.1 Pseudorhodoferax sp. | reverse complement strand
CATTCGAAAAGGGCGCGACTGTTCAGAGGCAAAACTCACCTTCTCGCCTGTTTCAGCTCACCAACTTCACGCTCGCAACTCACCATTTAATCCCCCACCGCAGGACGCAAAAGTCCGCCAGCCCCTCACTCCACCGTCACGCTCTTGGCGAGGTTGCGCGGCTTGTCCACATCCGTGCCGCGCGCGCAGGCCGTGTGGTAGGCCAGCAGCTGCAGCGGCACCACGTGCAGCAGCGGCGACAGCGCGCCGTAATGCTCGGGCATGCGGATCACGTGGATGCCCTCTTCGCTCTCGATCTGCGTGTCGCCGTCGGCCAGCACGTACAGCACGCCGCCGCGCGCACGCACTTCCTGCATGTTGCTCTTGAGCTTTTCCAGCAGCTGGTCGTTGGGCGCCACGGTCACCACCGGCATGGCACTGGTCACCAGGGCCAGCGGGCCATGCTTGAGTTCGCCGGCGGCATAGGCCTCGGCGTGGATGTAGGTGATCTCCTTGAGCTTGAGCGCGCCTTCCAGCGCGATCGGGAAGTGCAGGCCGCGCCCCAAGAACAGCGCGTTCTCCATCTTCGCGAAATCCTCGGCCCAGCTGATGATCTGCGGCTCCAGCGCCAGCACGGCCTGCAGCGCCACGGGCAGGTGGCGCATGGCCTTCAGGTGGCGCGTCTCGGCCTCTTCGGTGAGCCGGCCCTTGGCCTGGGCCAGCGCCAGCGTCAGCAGGAACAGGCCCGCGAGCTGCGTCGTGAAGGCCTTGGTCGAGGCCACGCCGATCTCGGCGCCGGCACGCGTGATGTAGGCCAGCTTACACTCGCGCACCATGGCGCTGGTGGCCACGTTGCAGATGGTCAGCGTGTGCTCCATGCCCAGGCTTTGCGCATGGCGCAGCGCGGCCAGCGTGTCGGCCGTCTCGCCGCTCTGCGTGATGGTCACGACCAGCGTGCGCGGGTCGGGCACGGATTCGCGGTAGCGGTACTCGCTCGCGATCTCCACCGAGGTCGGGATCTTGGCGATGCCCTCCAGCCAGTACTTGGCCGTGCAGCCGCTGTAGAAGCTGGTGCCGCAGGCCAGGATCAGCACGCGGTCGATCTGCTGGAACACGCGGTGCGCGCTGGCGCCCTGGCCGTTCTCGTCGGCCTGGCCGTCGAACAGCTCGGGCACGATGCCGGCCAGGCCTTCCAGCGTGTCGGCGATGGCACGCGGCTGCTCGAAGATTTCCTTCTGCATGTAGTGCCGGTACGGGCCCAGCTCGGCCGCGCCGCTGTGCGCCTGCACGGTCTTGACGGGACGCAGCACGCTCTTGTGGGCCTTGTCGACGATCCAGTACTTGCCCAGCTGCAGGTCGACCACGTCGCCCTCGGCCAGGTAGACGATCTGGTCGGTCACGCCGGCCAGGGCCATGGCGTCGCTGGCCAGAAAGTGCTCGCTGCCGTCCTTGCCCACGCCCAGGATCAGCGGCGAGCCGGCGCGCGCGCCGATCACGCGGTGCGGCTCGTCCTTGGCGAACACGGCGATCGCGTAGGCACCGTGCAGCTTGCGCACGGCGGCCTTGACGGCCTCGAACAGGTCGCCGTCGTACAGGCTGTCCACGAGGTGGGCGATGACCTCGGTGTCGGTCTGGCTGTGGAACACATAGCCCTTGGCGCGCAGGCCGGCGCGCAGCTCGTCGTGGTTCTCGATGATGCCGTTGTGCACGAGCGCGATGCGGCCGGGACGCTCGGCCGCGTCCGGTCCCGGACCATGGCTGAAATGGGGGTGCGCGTTGTGCACGGCCGGTGCGCCGTGCGTGGCCCAGCGCGTGTGGGCGATGCCGGTGCCGCCTTCGATGTGCTCGGCCTGCACCTGGGTCATGAGCTCGGCCACGCGGGCGGTGCTGCGGGCGCGTTGCAGCGCCACACCCAGGGACGGCCCCAGGCTGGCGGCATGGATGGCCACGCCACAGCTGTCATAGCCGCGGTATTCGAGCCGCTGCAGGCCCTGGACCAGGATGGGAACGATGTTGCGCCGGGACACTGCACCAACGATGCCGCACATAAGTTTCTCCGTTCGGACGAGTACGCGTGGGGCGCATGCTAGGGGAAGCAGGTCGAATTTTTCATTCAATTTTTCACGCGAAACGGAACATTGTTTCCACCCCAATAGAAGGTGAATGAAAATTTCATCACAATCCAAAAAATGGAATCATTGGAACTGGATGCGATCGATTTGCGCCTGCTGGACCAGTTGCAGCACGACGCCTCGCTGAGCAACCTCGCGCTGGCCGAGCGTGTGCATGTCTCACCGCCCACCTGCCTGCGCCGCGTCAAACGGCTCGTGGAGACCGGCCTCGTGGAACGCCAGGTGGCGATCCTGTCTCCGGACCGGCTGGCACCCGTGATCGGCCATGGGCTCACGGCCATCGTGGAGATCACGCTGGACCGGCAGGACGCGGAACAGCTGGCCGCGTTCGAGGCGCGCGTGGCCGCGGACGATGCCGTGCAGCAGTGCTACCGCGTGTCGCCGGGGCCGGACTTCTGCCTGGTGGTCCAGGCGCGCGACATGCCCGATTACCTGGCGCTGGCCGAGCGCCTGTTCACGGCCGACGCCAACGTGCGCAACGTCAAGGCCTTCTTCAGCCTCAAGCGCGCGAAGTTCCAGACGCGGCTGCCGCTGATCCCGGCAGCGTGAGCCAGACCGTGCAGCCCTGGTCGGCTGCGCCCTCGGCGGCCACGCTGCCGCCGTGGCGGCGCACGATCTGCTGCACGAGCGCCAGCCCGGCACCCAGTCCCTCGAAGCGCGCGCCGTGCAAGCGGGCAAAGGGCTGGAACAGCCGTGCGGCCTGCGCGGGCGCAAAGCCCACGCCGTTGTCGCGCACGCACAGGCGCACGCCGCCGTCGGGCAGGGCCGCGCCTTCGATCGCGATGCGGGGCGTGGCCACGGGGCGCGTGAACTTGAGCGCATTGGCCAGCAGCGCGGCCAGTGCCTCGCGCAGCTGGGCGGCGTCGCCCGGCACGGCGGGCATGTCGGCAGCCACCTGCCAGTCGATGTGGCGGGCGCGATCGGCCGGCGGCAGGGCGGTCTCGGCCGCGCGCCGGGCCTCGTCCACGAGCAGCGCGCCGTCGGTCAGTCCGTGCTGCAGCGGCGCGCGCGACAGCCGCACGAGCGCCACCACGGCGTCCAGCATGTCGCCGAGCTGGCGCGAGGAACGGCCGATCTGCGCCAGCGCCGGGCCGGCGTCCTCGCCGGCCTCGACCATCTCGCGCAGCACGTCGCCATAGGCCAGCACATGGCGCAGCGGCGCGCGCAGGTCGTGCGCGACCATGCGCGCGAAGTCCTCGGCATCGGCATGGGCTGCGGCCAGCGCGCGCTCGCGCTCGGCCAGTTGCGCACGCAGGGCCTGCAGCTCGGCGGCAGCGGGCTCGGCAGCCGTACCCGGGGACCTCATGGCGCCTTTTTCGCGGGCCGCTTCCAGTTCGGGATGCTGGCCTGGCGGCCGCGCGCCACGCTCAGCGCCCCCGCCGGGGTGTCCTTGGTGATCGTGGAGCCGCCGCCCACGGTGCCGCCCGCACCGATCGTGACGGGCGCGATCAGCACGCAGTTGCTGCCCACGTGCACGTCGGCCTCGATCACGGTGCGGTGCTTGTTGGCACCGTCGTAGTTGGCCGTGATGCTGCCGGCGCCGTAGTTCACGCGCTCGCCCACGCTCGCGTCGCCCAGGTAGGCCAGGTGGTTGGCCTTGGCGCCCCTGGCCAGCGTGGAGTTCTTGATCTCCACGAAGTTGCCCACATGCACCTCCTCGCCCAGCTGCGCGCCGGGCCGCAGCCGCGCATAGGGGCCGATGGTGGCGCTGGCGCCCACCTGCACCTGGCTGGCGGCGTCCGCCCCGCCCTCGATGTGGCAGAAGGCCTGCACCACGGTACCGGCCCCGATGCGCGCGTTGGCGATCACGCAGTAGGGCCCGATGCGCACGCCCTCGCCCAGCGCGACCTCGCCCTGGAACACGCAGCCCACGTCGATCTCCACGTCGGTGCCGCAGTCCAGCCGGCCGCGCACGTCCAGGCGGGCCGGATCGGCCAGGCGCACGCCCTGCTCCATGAGGCGCTGCGCATGGCGCAGCTGGTAGGCGCGCTCGAGCTCGGCCAGCTGCACGGGGCTGTTGACGCCGTCGACCTGGATGCGGTCGGCCGTCTTGCTCGCGACCACGGGCACCCCATCGGCCACGGCCATCTGCACGATGTCGGTCAGGTAGTACTCGCCCTGGGCGTTGTCATTGCGAAGCCGCGCCAGCCAGCGCTTGAGCTGCGCCGTGGGCACCGCCATCACGCCCGTGTAGATCTCGCGGATGGCGCGCTGCTCGGCGCTGGCGTCCTTGTGCTCGACGATGCGCTGCACGGCCTCGCCCTGGCGCACGATGCGGCCATAACCCGTGGGATCGGGCATGTCCACCGTCAGCAAGGCGAGGCGCTCGCCTGCGGCGTCGGCCAGCAGCGCGCGCAACGTGTCGGCCGCGATCAGCGGCACGTCGCCGTTGAGGATCAGCGTCACCCCGTCGTCGGGCAGCTGCGGCACGGCCTGCTGTACGGCATGGCCGGTCCCCAGTTGCGGCTCTTGTCTGACGCATTGCAGCGCTGCCGCGGCCTCACCCCCGGCCGCCTCTTGCACGAAACTCTCCACCACCGCTGCGCCATGGCCGGTGATGACCACCGTGCGCCGCGGCGCGAGCTGCGCCGCGGTGTCCAGCACATGCCCGAGCAGGGGCCGGCCGGCCAGGCGGTGCAAGACTTTGGGCACACTGCTCTTCATCCGCGTGCCTTTGCCCGCGGCCATGACCACCACATCGACGGATGCCATGCACAACCTCGCTTTGACTTGTTCGAATGCCGCGCGGATTATCGTGCTGGCCGCGGCCTGCCTGGCAGCCGGCTGCAGTTCGGTGCGCCTGGCCTACAACAACGTGCCGACCTTCGGCACCTGGTGGCTGAACGGCTACCTGGACTTCGAC
>DATKFT010000619.1:0-2910 GCA_035544335.1 Pseudorhodoferax sp. | reverse complement strand
GCGCGGGCGTGTCGGTCTCCACGAGCTTGAAGTTGCTGGCCTGGGCTTCGCCCTGGGGACGGTTGTCGAGCAGGATCTGCTGGTTGCGGGGCATGGAGGTCTCCTTGTCGGTTGTCAGTCGGTGGGCGGCGCCGACATGGTCGGCTTGCGCGGCACGTACTTGAAGGTGCCGGTCGCATGCGCGCAGAGCCGGCCCTCGAAGTCTTCGATGCGCGCTTCGGTGAAGGCCATGCGGCCCGTGCCCTGCAGCACGCGGCCGCTGGCCACCAGCGGACCGCGCGCCGGCTGCATGAAGCTGGTCTTCATCTCGATCGTGATGACGCCCATCTCGGGCCGCAGGCTGCGCGCGGCCGCGGCCATGGCCACGTCCAGCAGGGTCATGCAGGCGCCGCCATGCGTGACCTGGAAGTTGTTGAGGTGTTCGGGTTTGGCCTCGTAGCGCATCTCGGAGTGGCCTCCTTCGAAACGCGTGAGCACCATGCCCAGGTGGTCGATGAATGGCACGGCGAACAGCTGTCGGATCGGTGTGACGGGTGAAGCGCCGCCCTCGGCGTCGGCGCGGGCTCCCTGGACCTGCACGGTGGTGCTCATGCTGCGCCCAGGACCACGCTCACGCCGCCATCGACCGCAATCCACTGGCCCGTGATGTGCTTGCCCGCATCGCTCGCGTACAGCAAGGTGATGCCCTTCAGGTCCTCGTCGTCGCCCAGGCGCTGCAGCGGAGCGCCGGCCTTCATGTGCTCTTCGCCGAGCTGGTCGATGAGGCCGTTGGACAGCTTGGTGCGGAAGAAGCCCGGGCAGACCGCGTTGACCGTGATGCCGTAGCGGCCCCACTCGGCCGCCAGCGTGCGCGTGAAACCGATCACGGCGGTCTTGGAGGTGTTGTAGGCCAGCGTCTTCATGCCCACCGGGTTGCCGTTCAGCGCCGCGATCGAGGCGATGTTGATGATGCGCCCGCCGCCCTGCTTGATCATGCAGCCGTTGGCGACCTGCTGGGCCAGGATGAAGTAGCCGCGCACGTTGAGGTTCATGATCTTGTCCCAGGCCGCGACCGGGTGCTCCTCGGCCGGCGCGCCCCAGCTCGCGCCCGCGTTGTTGACCAGGATGTCGATGCGGCCCAGGCGCGCGAGCGCCTGGTCGGCGAGCTGGCGCGTCTCGTCTTCCTTGGCGCAGTCGGCAGCGATCCAGTCGGCGGCGATGCCGGCGGCCTGGAGTTCGGCCACGGCCTGCTCCAGGTCCTCGGCCTTGCGCGAACTCAGCATCACGCGGGCACCCGCCTCGCCGAGCGCGTGGGCCATCTGCAGGCCCAGGCCGCGCGAGCCGCCGGTCACGAGGGCTGTCTTGCCCGTCAGGTCGAAAAGTTGCCGGAAGTTGCGGCTCATGTGGTTCCTCGGATGGATGTCTTGGGTCAATCGGACAGCGCGGTGGCACGGTTCATGGCGTGGGCTTGAGCCGCGCGCGCACGAAGATCAGCACGACGCCCAATGCGGCCACGATGCCCCCGCCGGTGACCAGGCAGGTGCCCAGATCGGCGTCGTAGGGCCCGGTCGCCAGACCGAGCACCAGGGTCAGCAGGCCGCCATAGACCAGGATCCAGACCAACGCCTGCAAGCGCTTGAGATTCTTGGGTGTCGCCATGGCTGCAATGTACCCAAGCCCGGGCGGTCTGCCATGTCGCCTGCGCGGCGGAGCCGGTATCAGAATGCGTCTTCCGCGAGGTCCAGGCAGGTGCTGTCGCAGCGCGCCACCACGGCCAGCCAGGCACCGATCTTGGGCAGCTCGTAGCGGTAGAAAAAGCGCATCGCGGCCAGCCGGCCCTGCGCCGCCACGCCGCGCACCTGCCCGTCCGCCTGCGGCAGGCTGCAGGCCACGTCCAGCCAGATCCAGGCCAGCACCGTGTGGCCGAACGCCTGCAGGTAGGGCACGGCGTTGGCCAGTGCACGCTCGGGTTCGCCGCTGGACCAGGCCGCCAGCGTGGCCTGCAGCACCTGGGTCCAGGCGTCCTGCAGCGCGGCCGCCTCGTCGGCCAGCGCGGGCTGCGCTGCGGCCCGCGCGATGCTCTGCGCCAGCCGCGCACCCAGCAGCTGCAGGCCGCGCCCGTCCTCCATGCGCACCTTGCGGCCCAGCAGGTCCATGGCCTGGATGCCATGCGTGCCCTCGTGGATCATGTTGAGCCGGTTGTCGCGCCAGTACTGCTCGACCGGGAAGTCGCGCGTGTAGCCGTAGCCGCCATGCACCTGGATCGCGAGCGAGTTGGCCTCCAGGCACCATTCGCTGGGCCAGCTCTTGGCGATCGGCGTGAGCACCTCCAGCAGCAGCCGCGCCTCGTCCCGGGCCTGCGCATCGCCCGTGCGCTGAGCATCGACCAGGCGCGCGCAGTACAGCTCGAGCGCGAGCGCGCCCTCGCCATAGGACTTCTGCGCCAGCAACATGCGCTTCACATCCGCGTGTTCGATGATGCGCACCTGCGGCGCCGCCGCGTCCTTGCCGGCCTTGCCCTGGGGCCGGCCCTGCGGCCGGTTCTTCGCGTAGTCCAGCGCGGCGTAGTAGCCGGCCAGGCCCAGCATGGTGGCCGAGGTGCCGACCGCGATGCGGGCCTCGTTCATCATGTGGAACATGCAGCGCAGGCCTTCGTGCGGCTGGCCGACCAGGGAGCCGATCGCACCGGCGCTGCCGCGCACGGGGTATTTGCCTTCGCCGAAGTTCAGCAGCGTGTTGGTCGTGCCGCGCCAGCCCAGCTTGTGGTTGAGCCCGGCCAGCGCCACGTCGTTGCGCTCGCCCGTGAGCCGGCCTGCGGTGTCGACCAGCTTCTTGGGCACGATGAACAGCGAGATGCCGCGCGTGCCCGCAATCGGCTTGCCATCCGGCCCCGGGATCTTGGCCAGCACCAGGTGCACGATGTTCTCGTTG
>DATKFT010000618.1:0-2236 GCA_035544335.1 Pseudorhodoferax sp. | reverse complement strand
TCGGACGGCACGGCCGTCAAGCTCGTCGGCGAAGAGACCTTCCGCATCACGCGCGACCTGGTCGACGACTTCATCCGGGTGGACACCGACGCCGTCTGCGCGGCCATCAAGGACGTCTTCGTGGACACCCGCAGCATCGTCGAGCCGGCCGGCGCGCTGGCCGTGGCCGCGATCAAGCAGTACGTGGCCACCCACAAGACACGCGGCGAGACCTATGCCGCCATCCTGTGCGGCGCCAACATGAACTTCGACCGGCTGCGCTTCGTGGCCGAGCGCGCCGAGGTCGGCGAGGAGCGCGAAGCCCTGCTGGCCGTGACCATCCCCGAGGAGCGCGGCAGCTTCCGCCGCTTCTGCGAGGTGGTCGGCCAGCTGCCCGGTGGTCCGCGCAACGTGACCGAGTTCAACTACCGCATCAGCGACGCGGCCAAGGCCCATGTGTTCGTGGGCCTGACCACGCACGGCAAGGGTGAATCGGCCAAGCTGGCCACGCGCTTCTTGCGCAACGGCTTCGAGGCCATCGACCTCACGCACGACGAGCTGGCCAAGGAGCATGTGCGCCACATGGTGGGCGGCCGTTCGGCGCTCGCGCGCGATGAACGCCTGCTGCGCTTCACCTTCCCCGAGCGCCCCGGCGCGCTGCTCAAGTTCCTGAGCCTCATGAAGCCGAACTGGAACATCAGCCTGTTCCATTACCGCAACCAGGGTGCCGACTACGGCCGCATCCTGGTCGGCATGCAGGTGCCGGCCACCGAGGCCAAGGCCTTCGGCAAGTTCCTGGACCAGCTCGACTACCCCTGGGTGGAGGAAACGTCCAACCCGGTCTACCGCCTGTTCCTGCAGGCCTGAGGCCGCATGCCGCACGTGCAGGCCGTTCGCCACTACCTGGTCGCGCTGCAGTTCTTCACGCGCGTGCCCGTGACCGGGCGGCTCGCGGACTGGGTGGGCTTCGACCAGGCCATGCTGCGCGCGGCGGCCGCGCACTTCCCCGGCGTGGGCTGGCTGGTGGCGGCCTGGGCCTCGTGCGTCAGCGCGCTGCTCTGGTGGCTGCTGCCGGCCCAGGGCTTCACGCCGCTGGCCGTGGCGGCGCTGGGCACCGTGGCCACCGTGCTGCTGACCGGCGGCTTCCATGAAGACGGCCTGGCCGACGTGGCCGACGGCCTGGGCGGCAGCCTGGACCGCGAGCGCGCGCTGGACATCATGAAGGACTCGCGCATCGGCGCCTTCGGCGCGATGGCGCTGGTGCTGGGCCTCGTGTCCAAGATCGCACTGCTGGCCGTGCTCGGCGCAGCCGGTCTGGCACCGTTGCTCTGGGCGCTGCTGGGCGGGCATGTGCTGTCGCGCCTGCTGCCGCTGGCCCTGCCTTTGCTGCTGCCGCACGTGGGCGACACGGCGCGCTCCAAGTCCAAGCCGCTGGCCGACCAGATCGACCTGCGCACGCTGCGCATCGGCGCGCTGTGGTGCCTGCCGGCCCTGCTGCTGGCCGGCCTGGGCCAGGGCGCGGCCTTCGTGCTGTTCGGCTGCACGGGCGCCGTGCTGGGCGCCGCCTGGATGTTCCGCTGGTTCCGGCGCCGGCTGCACGGTTTCACGGGCGATGCGCTGGGCGCCACGCAACAGGTCTGCGAGATCGCGTTCTATCTGGGTGCTGCCTGCGCGCTGGGAGCCCGCTGATGCAGCTGTGGCTGGTGCGCCACCCGGCCGTGCAGCTGCCGGCCGGGATCTGCTACGGCGCGACCGACGTGGCAGCCGACCCGGCGCACACCGCGGCCTGCGCCGAGCGGCTCGCGCGCCTGCTGCCCGAGACCGCGGCCGCCTGGTCGTCTCCGCTTGGCCGCTGCCGCAGCCTGGCCGATGCACTGCAGGCGCGGCGCCCCGGACTGCAATTCGCGAACGATGCGCGCCTGGCCGAAATGGACTTTGGACGGTGGGAAGGCCAGCATTGGGACCGCATCGGCGCGGCCGCGGTGGCCGCCTGGACCGAGGATTTCGCGCAGCACCGCCCCGGCGGCGGCGAATCGGTACAGATTTTCTTGGCACGCGTGCGGCAGGCCCTGGACGACACGGTCGCAAGGGCCGGCAAACAGGGCTGCACGCAAGCGTTGTGGATCACCCATGCCGGCGTGGTCAAGGCCGCGCGCTGGCTGCTGGCCGAGCGCGGGCCGATCACGCGCGCCGACCAGTGGCCTGCCGCAAGCCTGGCCTGCGGCGAATGCTGCGTGCTGGACCTGCCCGCCGGCGG
>DATKFT010000617.1:0-5922 GCA_035544335.1 Pseudorhodoferax sp. | reverse complement strand
GGCTGCGTCTGCCTGCGGCGGTGGCCGCTGCCGGACTGCACGCGGCGATCGACGGTCTGATCTTCAACTGGCTGCTGGACACCGCAGCGTTCGATCTGCCGACCTTGGGCGACCAGATGCTGGAGCTGCACCTGGTCGGGCTGGGGCTTCGGGGCGAGTCTGCACGCAACAAGTGAAACAAGTCTTGGCGCCATCTGCAATGGCGCTGAAACCGGTCTTTCCCAACATGGGTGCGATGCCCGTGTTCCATCCACCCGCCGGCCCTGGCGCCGCCGCCCCTGATCGGTGGGGCGGGTGGGGCGGCCTGCAAGCGCCGCAGTCGGACCGCTGGACCCACTATGACGCGCTGGCCTACCTGGAGGCCAGCGATCTGGCCAATGGCGACGAGCATGCATTCCTGGCCTACCGCGAGACCAGCCTCACCGGAGCGGGCTGGCGCGTGCGCGTGCGCTCGCGCCTGACCGCGGGTGGCGTCTTCGAACCCGCGGCGATTGCCCAGCAGGCCCAGGGCGCGACCGCGCGCGGGGAGAGCTGTTTCGTGTGGGGTTACCGGCGCCTGCCATATCCCGCCGATGCCCGCCACATCGAATTCCGCGTGCATGTGGATGCGGGCCGGCCTGCGCGGCTGGAACTGTATGCGCGCCTGCGCTGCGCGGACGGCAGTCCTGCGCCGGCTCGCTCGGCCAGCTGCGCCTGGCCGGCGGCCGGGTGGCCGACCCCATAAAAGCGCGCGCTGCTTCGATTTGTTTGCTATGGCATGCGTCGTACGTCGATGCCGTGCAGCGCAGCGCCGAAAAGTGCGCGAATGCGCCGCTACAATGGCGGCCGGTCGCGGCTGTAGCTCAGTGGATAGAGTATTGGCCTCCGAAGCCAAGGGTCGTGGGTTCGATCCCCGCCAGCCGCACCAGTCTCCCTTTGCAAGGTCAATGGTTTAAAGCCGCAGCAATGCCGCCTTGTCGGCAGATCTGCGTTGGGTCGCGCATGGCGTGAAACAAGAACAGGGAGATCAGCGCGGCGCTGTGCATGAAGCAGGCGCCCTTGCTGCCGCTCGTGAAGCCGTCCGCCAAAAGCGGCCGGGCCCCGTCCGAGTGACGAGCATGCGCTCAACAGCACCGTCTTCTTATTGCGCACGGGAATCCCATGAGGGAACTGCCGCAGGAATTGGGCTTTGGCCGCAGCATGACCTGCTGGTGATGGGTGCGCGATGTGCAGGCGGCAGGTGTGTGGAACGGCTTGCGCTTGGCGTTGCTCAATGCGCTGCGCCGGGCCGACAAACTGAACTTCGGCCGGTTCAGCATGGACGGGTCAACCTACCGAGCCCCCGAGGGTGCGTACACAGGCTCTGACCCGACAGACCGGGGAAAACCGGGCAGCAAGCGTCACTTCATCACGGACCGCCAAGGGATTCTCGTGATGTTCAGCGTCACCGGGGCCAATCGCCACGACTCAGTGGTGTTCGACGAACTGGTCGATGCCCTGCTGTCACTTGCGGGCAAGCGCGGCAGGCCACGGCGCGGGCCCGGTAATCGGCATGCGAACAAGGGGTGCGACTGCGCGCGATGCCACGCGCACCTCAAGCGCCGTGACGCCAAGGACTGCATCGCCCGTGAGGCATCGAACACAAGGACCGACTGGGCGCCATTGCTGGGTCGTCGAGCACACGCACGCCTGGCTGGCCGCATTCGGCAAACGGCGCACTCGTTTTGAGCGTCGCGTCGACATCCACGTCGCCTTGCTCTCGCTGGCCTGTTGCGTCATCTGCCTGCGGTCACTCCCATCGTTTGGTGTGCCGCTCTTCACGCGGCGTCCTGCACGACAACGCCTGATCTCACATCTGTGCCAAACGCGTCCACGAGCGTCAGCGTTGCGGCGATGGCAGGGTGCACGATGTCGTACACGCATTCCCCTACCGGATTTGCGCTTGGATGTCACTGGGCAGATGCCGCGCACTCTTCACTCTTGGTTGCGGTCGCGCTGCTTCGAGCATGTGATAAAAACACGGCTCTCGGGTGCTGTCTCGCTGGGGTGAAAGTCGTAGGCTCAAACCCCGTCCACTGCACCACCGTCCTCGTGTGCCGATCGGCCACATTTCTTGGCGCGCCAGGCGCCCATGTTCAAAGGCCGGGCCCATGCACAAGTCCAAATCGGCGCTGGTCTTCTTCTTGGTGCTGACGTTGGCCACGGCGGCGTTGTACGCCCCGAGCCTGTCGAACCAGTTGGTGTTCGACGACAACCGGCTGACCGACGGCACGGTCTTCGACCACTACGGTAGTCTCTTGCCCCTGCAGCCACGCATGCTGGCCTATGGCAGCTTCGTCTGGTTGCAGTCGCTGTTCGGTGAGGGCTGGTTGGTGCAGCGCGTGTTCAACGTGGTGTTGCATCTGGGCGTCGCGGCTGGGCTGTACGTGCTGTTCCAGCGCTTGTTGCAGCGCACGGAGTTCTCGGAGCAGGCTCGCGCCGAGCCCGGTCTGGAGGACTCCTGGCGTGCGGCGCTGCGTGTCGGTGTCGTGCTGTTCGCGCTCAATCCCGTTGCCGTCTATGCCGTCGCGTACCTGATCCAGCGTTCCATCCTGATGGCGACGCTGTTCGTGGTCTGGGCCTGTGTGGCTTGGGTGCGCGGCATCGCCGAACACCGGCCTGTGTTCCTGCTGCTGGCCTTGCTGTCCTACGTGGCGGCCGTGCTGTCCAAGGAGACCGTGTTCATGGCGGCGGCGCTGGCCGTGCCGCTCTATGTGTTCGTTGCCCGCCCACCGCTGCGGCGCGTGCTGTCGATCGCGGGTGTGGCGCTGCTGGCGCTGGGTGTGGTCGCTGCTGCGCTGTACAGCCGTTTCGGCGCCCTGGTCGGCGTGGTCTTCGATCCGGCATCGCTGCTGTTGCAGCAGCAGCTGGAGCAATTGGCGCCCGGGATCTCCGAGCACATCTTCGGGCTCAGCATCCTGAACCAGATGGTGCTGTTCTTCCAGTACGGCTTCCTCTGGTTCGTTCCCAACATCCAGTGGATGTCCATCGACCTGCGGCCGCCGTTTCCGCTGTCGTACGCCAGTTTTCCGCACGTCCTGGGGGGCATCGGTTTCATCGCTACGTTGCTGGCGTCGGCCTGGCTGGTGCTGCGGCGGTCCGACCTGCTGGGCGTGCTGGGTTTGTGTCTGCTGTGCCCGCTGCTGCTGTTCGTGTCCGAGTTCGCGACGGTCTGGGTGCAGGATCCGTTCGTGCTGTATCGCAGCTATTTCTGGGCCATGGCCGTTCCGGGGCTGGTTGCACTGCCGCTCATTGGTTTCAAACCCAAGTACATCTACCCGATTGGCGTGGTGCTGGGGATGCTGTTCGGCGCGCTGGCACTGGAGCGCGTGTGGTCGCTGCGCGACGAGCCCAGCGTGTGGTCGGACGCTGTCGAGAAGGTCGAGCGCCAGACCCAGGCCAGCGCCGTGGGCCGCTGGCGTCCCTACCTCAACCGGGGCGCCTACTATCTGCAAGAGGAGCGTGCCGAGCTGGCCTACGCGGACTTCGCTCGCGCGAATGTCCTGGGCGAGCCCGCTGGATCGGCCTTCTTCAACATGGGTGCGACCTTGCAGCTGCTCAAGAAGCACGAGGCCGCGCTGGCGCAGATGGCCCAGGCCCTGGCACGCGGCTTCGACGAGCCGCAGCTCTATTTCCAGCGCGGAGAGTCACAGTACGCGCTCGGGCGTTTCGCAGACGCCTACGCGAGCTTCGACCAGTCCTTGAGGGGGGCCAAGCCGCTGCCGCTGCCGCTGCAGGACGTTGCCCGCCTGCGGCGCGCGGAATCGGCGATCCCGGTGGGACAGTACGACCAGGCCGTGACCGATCTCGAAACCCTGCTCGCGAAGAAGCCGGGCGACCAGGCCCTGCTGCTGCGCCTGGGCATGGCACAGGTTGGCCGCAAGGACACACAGGCCGCGCTGGCCATCTTCGACCGCATGCTGGCGGTGCGTCCTTCGGGCGGAGCGCACTACGGCCGCGCCGTCGCCCACATGACCGCGGGCGATAACGCGATGGCCCTCGTGGAGCTCGACCGCGCCATTGCGCTGGAGCCGAACAATGCGGCCTACCGCAACGTGCGTGCGCAGCTCGTTGCACCGCAGACACCGAAGTGAATATGGGAAGGCCGGAGGTGGCAGCGCGCACGCCGCGTGTGCTGCATGTTGGCAAGTTCTTTCCGCCGGTGCACGGCGGCATGGAGGTGTTCCTGGCCGACCTCGTGGCCGCCCAGCGCCGCCAGGGGGTGGAGGCCGCGGTGCTGGTGCACGGCATTGCGCAGGCCGACGACCCGGACTGGCTGCTCCGTGTGCCCGTACAGGTTCAACTCGTCTATGCGCCCATCGCGCTGGGATTCCGCGCCGCACTGGCGCGTGCGATCGAACGCTTCAAGCCCGACCTGCTGCATCTGCACATGCCCAATGCCTCGGTGTTCTGGGCGCTGACCCTGCCTGCTGCGCGCGCTCTGCCCTGGCTGGTCCACTGGCACGCCGATGTGGTGGCCTCGCGGATCCGCCCGGCACTCGCGCTGGCATACCGCGTGTACCGCCCGTTCGAGCAGGCCGTGCTCGCGCGCGCCGAGCGCATCGTCGCGACCTCGCCACCTTATTTGCAGGCCAGCGTGCCGCTGGCGCCCTGGCGCGCCGCCTGCGTCGTGGTTCCGCTGGGTATTGCGCTGCAGGCCAAGGCTGCCATCGATTCCTCCGCTCCGCGGCCGGGCCGGCCGCTGCAACTGCTGGCCATCGGACGTCTGGCCTACTACAAGGGCTTCGAGACGCTGATCCGCGCTGTGTCGCCGCTCGAGGACGTGGTCCTGGTCATCGCGGGTGCCGGCGAGTGCGAGGCCGAACTGCGCGCACTGGCCCAGACCCTTGCGCCTGCCGGGCGGCCCAGCCCCGTGCACTTTGCCGGCGCAGTTGGGGAGGCCGAGAAGCAGCAGTTGCTGCAGGACTGCGACCTGCTGTGCCTGCCCTCGCGCGAGCGTACCGAGGCCTTCGGCATGGTGCTGCTGGAGGCGATGCGCAGCGCCAAGCCCTGCCTGGTGTCGGAGCTTGCAGGCTCGGGCATGCCATGGCTGGTGCGCGAAAGCGGCGCCGGCTGGACCGCGCTCGTGGACGATGCGCCGGCTTGGCGTGACGCCATCGTGGCGATCGCCGCGCAGCCCGAGGAGCGCCGGCGCCGCGGTCTGGCTGGCCTGGCTGCGGTGCAGCGCATGTTCTCCGCGCGGGCCTGTGCCCTGGCGCTCGGCGCGCACTACCGCAGCATGGTGTCCGAGCAGCTGCCTGCGGCAGTACCCGGGCGCTTGCTGATCGTGATTCCCGCGCGCGACGAGGCCGCCACCATCGGAACCGTCGTGCATACGGTACGCGCGGCGGGCTGGCTCGACGTGCTGGTCGTGGACGACCAGAGTCAGGACGGCACCGGCGATCTGGCTGCAGCGGCCGGTGCGCGCGTGCTGCGGCCGGTACTGTCCGTGGGGGCTTGGGGTGCGATGCAGACCGGCCTGCGCTATGGCCTGGCCCATGGTTACGAAGCCGTGGTGACCATGGACGCCGACGGCCAGCACGAGGTGGGAGAGATCCCGCTGCTGCTGGCCTCGCGCGCGCGCGCGGAGCTGGTCATCGGGGCCTACCCGGAGCGGGCCAGCGTCGCGCGCCAGATCGCCTGGCATTGGTTCCGCCGCCTTGCGGGTTTCGAGCTGCGCGACCTGACCTCCGGCTTTCGCTACTACGGCCAGCGCGCGATGCGGCTGCTGGCCTCCAGCGAGGCCACCTTGCTCGATTACCAGGATCTGGGCACCCTGCTGATGCTGCGGCGTGCCGGCCTGCGCATCGAGGAGGTGCCGGTCTCCATGAACCTGCGCGCGGTGGGCAAGTCGCGCATCTTCCATTCCTGGCCCAGCGTGGGGCGCTACATGGCGGTGACCAC
>DATKFT010000616.1:0-2863 GCA_035544335.1 Pseudorhodoferax sp. | reverse complement strand
CGACAGTGGAGGAGACGACGATCGCCGCCACCATGTTCGCCATGCGGACCACGGGGACCAAATCGGCCTTCGGGTCGTATGAAAGCTTCGAGTACAGCTGTGGATTGAGCGACATGATGTCGCCATTGCTGATGCACAGCGTGTAGCCGTCGGCCGGGGCCTTCGCACACCGGGTCGTTCCGATGATGCCGTTCGCGCCTGCCCTGTTGTCGATCACGACGGGCTGCCCGAGCTCCTTGCCCAAGGCCTCGGCCATGGGGCGGGCGAAGTTGTCCAGCACACCGCCAGGTGGATACGGCACGACCAGCTGCACCGGCCGCGTGGGCCATGCCTGGGCGAACCCGGTTTGCAGCGTCACGGCGAGGGCCGCCGCCAGGGCGGCCTTTGCACTCAGTCTGAAATTCATGGTCGTCTCCAATTCTTGAAGTTGTCAGCAGGCGCACACCGCCTTCAGGCCCGAATGATTGCGAGGGGCCGGCCTCCTGGCAATTCACGATTGGAAAAGGGCAGTTTCGCCCTGCTTAATCCGCCATCTGTGGGCCGGCAGCGCTTTGACTGTCGCGCGCGTCCGCGCGCAACATCTCGACGAAGTCACGGACGAAGGGGGGCAGCTCCTCCGAACTCCGGATGCAGATGTACTGCGGCCGAACGGACCACTCGTCCTCCAGTTCGACGATGCGGATGTCCATGGACTTCGCATGGCGCACGGCCGGTAGGTAGGTGAGCACACCGACGCCGATTCGTGCCTGAACCATGCGGCACAGGGCCTCGAAGTTCCCGACCTGGGCGCGGAGACTGATGTGTCGCCTGAGCATTTCGGCCTGCTGCTGCAAGAACGCGTGCAGGGTGCTCGTCTGGGACAGTCCGACGTGATCGAAGTCCAGCGTCTCCTCGAACGACACGACCCGCCTGTCGGCAAGTGGATGTCCAGTGGGAACGGCGAGCACCATGTGGTCCGTGCGGTAGGGATAGATCTCCAGCCCCGCAGTGCCGACGTTCTCGAGGATCACGCCGACATCGACCACGCCCTCCGCGACCGCACGGACGATGTCGCTCGACAGGCGCTCGCGCAGGTCGATGCTGGTTCGAGGTCGGGTTGCAAGAAAGCGCTCGATCACCGAGGGCAGAAACTCGCTGATGGCTGTCGTGCTGGCCATGATGCGCAAGCGCCCGTCGACGCCCTCGGAGATGTCGAGCATCTCGCCGCGCAGCTGCTCGATCTGCTCCAGGATCAGCCGCGAGTGCTTGATCATCGTCTGGCCCGCACTGGTCAGCGTCAAACCCTTGCTGGTGCGGTTGACCAGGCGCGTGCCGACCGACTGTTCCAGCTGCTTGATCCGATTGCTCGCAGCCGGCAGGGAGGTGTGGACCTGTTCGGCCGCACGCGTGAGGCTGTTCGTGTCGGCGATGCGCACCATCAGCCGCAGGTCGGCCAGGTCGAAGTGGACCGAGCGCCTGGGTCCGCCCTGCTGCCGGGGTGGGGTGCTGTCTACCATCGAGACGATGAAATTCCGGCCGTGTCCCCACCGTTCGGCTGCCGGCGCTTTTCCATGATGAAAGTCATCTTTCGGTTTGTCGAATAGACCTGCGAAGCCGCAACAACGATGCTCTGCGAACGTCAAACAACCCGCCGCGAATCATGCAAAGCACCCCTGGCATCCGCGAGCCACATGTGCCCGTCTCCCCCCTGGGCAGACTGAAGATAGCCATCACGATCGACGACATGCTGTTGCTGCGAGGCGTCCCGATGGCTGCCGGGCACAGTGTGCCATCAAACATTCGGGCCATGATCGCTGCCCTGAAGACGCACCGCGTGGCCGGGGTGTACCAGTTCTCCAATACCGCCCCCCTGGAAGATGACGAGAGTCTGCTTGAGGTTTTCGACCTGTGGGTCGAGAGTGGCCACCATGTCGCCAACCACACGCACAACCATCCCCCGCTCAACTGGGTGGACGCCGACACCTACGCGCGCGACATCGAACAGGCCGAGAAGTACCTGGGCCGCTACATCAACCAGGCGCCCCGACGCTGCTTCCGGTTCTGCATGGATCTCTGGGGCGACACGGCGTGCAAGTGCGATGCGATCCTGGACAAGCTCGAAGGCATGGGCTACACGCCGATTCCGGTGAGCATCGGGTTTCACGACATCCGCTGGAACGCGGCGTACTGCCGCGTTCTGAAGCGCGGATCGGCAGAGGACGCGGCCCAGATCCGCCGCGCCTACGTCGAGAGCGCGCTGCACGAGCTGCGCTCCCATGCCGCGAATGCGAGAACGGTCTTCGGTCGGGATCCGATCCACATCTGGCTGATCCATGGCACGTCCATCGCCGCTGACTGCCTAGAGCAGATTCTGGATGGCTTTCGGGCCGCGCAGGTCTACTTCGTATCACTCGACGAGGCCATGGGCGACCCCATGAACGCCGAGATTCCTCCGCGCGTGAGCCCCGAGTTCATCTTTCAGGTGGAGAAGTGGGCGCTGGCGCTGGGTGTCCCGGTCACGGACCGCATGCCCTCGATCCTGGACGACATCGAGAAGCTGTATCCCGCGCCCGGCGAAATGCAGGCGGAGATCACTTCGCGCATGCGCGAGCACATCGCGGCCGCCACCGGCGCCGAGATCAGACCCATTCCTCTTTATCCCGAACATCAGAGCTGATCCAGCAAAGACTTCCATGCAGACCACATCCTTCGATCCCACCAACTACGACGGCGTGCGCTATGCGCATCTCACGCCGGACATCGTGAACATCGCGATGTCGCGACCGGCCGTACGCAACGCGCAGAACATGGAGATGACCTATGCATTGAACGCCGCATTCGACCGCGCTGCGCATGACGACGCCGTCAAGGTCATCATCCTCTC
>DATKFT010000615.1:0-4301 GCA_035544335.1 Pseudorhodoferax sp. | reverse complement strand
GAGCGCGCTGCCGTTGTGGTGATCGGTCAGCGCGTGCAGCCATTCTTCGGGCTGCGGACCCATTCGTAAACGAGGCGATCGTCACAAGCTTGCTCGGAAAACGAGGATGGCTTCGGACGGCCCTGCGCCGGGGCCCGGCCTCCCTGCGGCCTGCCCGTGTCCCCGGCGCTCAGAGCGCCGGGCGGCTGCCGCGCTGGACGATGGGCCGCAGCTGCACGGCCACGGCCTTCAGCACGGCGCCGCATTCGGCCCGCGTCTGCGGATCCTTGAGCAGCGCGGTGGGCGTGGTGCAGTTCAGCACATAGGGGTGGGCCGCGTCGGGCACGATCAGCGGCACCGCGACGGTGGCCAGGCCCGGGAAGAAGACGTCCACGTTGGAGATGAAGCCGTGCGCGAGGTACTCGTCCAGTGCGCCCTGGATGCCGGCCTCGTGCAGCGCGTACTGCCGGGCGTCGGCGCGCTTGCAGGCGCGCAGCGCCGCGGCGCGCTCCTGGCCGTCGACGCCGGCGAGATAGGCCCAGCCCGTGCCGCTCGTGACGATGGGCACCTCGGAGCCCACGCGCACATTGACATTGAGCACCGAGTTCGGCGCCTCGTAGCGCTGCAGGTAGAGCATGGACGTGCCTTCGCGCGTCGACAGGCTGGCGCCGCCGCGGAACTGCAGCGCCACCTCCTTGAGCAGCGGCATCGCGAGCTCGGCCAGCTCCAGCGTGTCGAGTGCCGCGTAGCCCAGCGCCAGGATGGACAGCCCGGGCCGAAAGCGCGAGGTGGCCTGGTCCTCGACCAGGTAGCCGCCATGCACGAGCGTGCGGCACAGGCGCCACACGGTGGGCTGGGGCAGGCCCGTCATGCGCGCGATGTCCGAGCTGCCGAGCAGCTGGCGGTGGACATCGAAGCAGCGCAGCACCTGCAGGCCGCGCAGCAAGCCTGTGACCAGGGGCTGGCCCTTGCCGCTTTCGCCGCCTTCATCCATGGATCCCGTGCCTTCTCTCTCTGGGTTGTCGTCTGGCCGCCCGCGGACCTGCGGGGCCGCGGGTCCGGCCGGGGCCGAAGCGGGGACTGTAGCGCAGCCCCCCACGCGGGCCCGCGCGCCGCCGCGCGCGCATGCACCAAGTCGTGCGATCGCGTTTGCGGGATTTCCCCGGGTGTCGCTGGCGCCTGCGACCCGTCAGAATTTATGAATTGCTAATTCACTTAATGAATAGGAGTGCTGATGATCTCGTATCCCCTGGATGTGGCCGGCCTGCAGACCCGCGTGCTCGAAGCCGGACAAGGCGACAAGGTGGTGGTCTTCGTGCACGGCACGGGCGGCCGTGCCGACCGCTGGGTGCACAACGTCGATGCCGTGGCGGCCGCGGGCTACCACAGCTATGCCATCGACCTGCCCGGCCACGGCTTCGCGTCCAAGGGCGCGGGCGTGGCCTGCTCGGTGCCTGCCTACCGCGATTTCGTGCTGGCCTTCATGGACCGGCTGGACATCGCCAAGGCCAGCATCGTCGGCACCTCGCTGGGCGGCCATGTGGTGGCCTCGCTGGCCGTGCAGCACCCCGAGCGCGTGGAGCGCGTGGCGCTGGTCGGCAGCATGGGCCTGGTGCCCATCGGCGACGAGGCGCGCGGCCGCATCCAGGCCGCTGCCAACAACCAGACGCGCGAAGGCACGGCCACCAAGATGTCGCGCGTGATCCATGACCCGGCCCTGGTGACCGACGCCATGCGCGAGGAAGAGTGGCGCTTCAACAATTCGGCCGGTGCGGCCGAATCCTTCGCCACGCTGGGACGCTACATCGGCGAGCAGCTCGACCAGGACGTGGTCGGCGAGCAGCTGGCCGCGGCCAGCACCCCGGTGCTGCTGGTCTGGGGCACCGAGGACAAGACCGTCGCCCCGGCCGTCGGCGAGCGCGTGCGCGCGTCCATCGCGCGCAGCCGCCTGGCGCTGATCGAGGGCGCGGCCCACACCGCCTATTTCGAGCAGCCCGCGGTGTTCAACGCGGTGCTGACCGACTTCCTGGCCGGCCGCACCGGCGAGGTCAGCGCGCCTGCGCTGACCTGGAAGTGACATTCCCCAGCAGCGACGCGCCGACGCAGACGATGAGCAAGCGCTACATCACAGGCGGCCAGTTGATCGACGGCACGGGCGCCGACGCCCGTCCGCTGCACTGGCTGGAGATCGACGGTGACAGCATCACCGATGTCGAGGCCGGCCCCGGCCCGGGCCGCCCGCTGCCGCCCGGCGCCGTGCTGCTGCACGACGCCAGCGGCAAGACCGTCATGCCCGGCATGGTCGATGCGCACTGCCACATCAGCTATGGCGTGGCGCGCAGCATCGAGGAGCAGGACATCTTCGCCTCGGCCGAGTACCGGTCGATCCGGGCCATGCGCCATGCCAACGACGTGCTGCAGGCCGGCGTGACCTCGTTCAGCGACCCGGGCGGCACCTGGTACGTGGCCGTCGCCGTGCGCGATGCCGTGCGCGGCGGCCTGTTCCCGGGCCCGCGCATCTCGGCCGCCTCGCGCTACCTGAGCACCCATGCGGCGCTGACCGACTACTTCCCGTCCTGGATGGGTGCGCCGCGCTCGGGCGTGGGTGCGCTGACCCAGGGCGTGGAAGCCATGCTCAACGAGGTGCGCGAGCAGGTGAAGAACGGCGTGGACTTCGTCAAGATCGCGGCCAGCGGCGAAGGCGCCACGCTGACACCGGGCGGCGGCAGCCTGCCGGCCTTTCGCGCCGAGGAGCTGCGCGTGATCATGGACGAGGTCCACCGCCTGGGCCGCCGTGCGACCGCGCATGCGCGCAGCGCGCAGTCGGTGCTCGACTGCATCGACGCCGGCGTGGACTGGATCATGCACGCCGACTTCATGGGCAAGGAACAGGCTGACCGCCTGGCCGAGAGCCGCATCCCGTGCTGCCCGGCGCTGACCTTCATCGCCAACGTCGCGCAATGGGGCCACATCGCGGGCTGCTCGCAGGCCCGCATCGACCGTTTCAAGCGCGACCTCGACCGCGCCGTGACCAACCTCGGCTATGCCTGGCGCAACGGCGTGACCATGATGTGCGGCACCGACAGCGGCTTCGCGGTCACGCCCTATGGCGAGTGGCATGCGCGCGAGCTCGAGCTCTTCGTCGAAATGCTGGGCATGAGCCCGCTGCAGGCCATCACCTGCGCCACACGCAACGCGGCCTTCACGGTGGACCCCGAGCGCCTGGGCACGCTGCAGCGCGGCATGCTGGCCGACATCCTCGTGATCGACGGCGACCCGCTGCACGACATCCGCATCCTGCAGGACCGCAGCCGCATCGAGGCCATCTTCCTCGGTGGCCAGGCCGTGGACCGCCGGCCCCAGCCCCGGCCGCACCGCTGGCCCTGGGAGCGTGCGCTGCACATCTCGGAGCGCGAGCTCTACCAGACCACGGTCCGCGCAGCGCTGCAGACAGCCTGAGCGGGCCGCCGTTCCGCCTTCACCACGACCAGAACCAAGGAGACAAGAAGATGCGCACATTCACCCGCCCACTCGCCAACCAGTTCGCCAGCCGGTTCACGCGCCAGTTCACGCGTCGATGCGCGCTGGGCCTGGCCGCCCTGGCGCTGACCGGCAGCGCCTGGGCCACCGACCCGAGCCGGATCACCATCATCGTGCCCTACCCGCCCGGCGGGCTGGCCGACATCATCGCGCGCCTGAGCGGCAAGGTGCTCGCGCAGAACATGGGCGTGCCCGTGATCGTCGAGAACAGGCCCGGCGCCAACGGCGTGCTGGGCCTGCAGGCGGTCGCGCATGCGGCGCCCGACAGCGGCACCATCGGCCTGGTGCCGGCCTCGGTGCTCACCGTCAACCCGTCCATCTACAAGGACATGAAGGTCGACACGGTCGAGGACCTGCGCCACCTCACGCTGGCCGCCACCTTCCCCAATGTGCTGGTGGTCAACAACAACCTGCCTGTCAAGAACATCAACGAGCTGCTGGCCGAGGCCAGGAAGCAGCCGCTGAGCTTCGGAACCATGGGCACCGGCTCCAGCGCCCATCTCAACGGCGAGATGCTGCAGACCAGCGGCAAGGTCACGCTCACGCATGTGCCCTACAAGGGCAGCTCGGCCGCGATGCAGGACCTCATGGGCGGCAACATCCAGATGGCCTTCGAGAACCTGCCCGTGGCGCTGCCGCTGATCCAGGCCGGCAAGATCCGCGCGATCGCCGTGACCAGCGAGAAGCCCTCGCCCGTGGCCCCCGACATCCCGGCCCTGCACGACGTGCTGCCGGGCTTCAGCGACAACATCTGGTTCGGCTTCATCGCGCCGGCGCGCATG
>DATKFT010000614.1:0-4870 GCA_035544335.1 Pseudorhodoferax sp. | reverse complement strand
AAGGGCACGACCAGCCGGATGGGCTTGTCGGGCCAGGCTGCGTGGGCCAGCGGCGCGAGCACGGACAGGGCCAGGCCGGCCACACCGGTCAGAAGGCTGCGGCGCAGGAAGGGGATGCGCATGGTGCGTGTCTCCAGAATCTCAAAGAAAAAAGCGCAGGAGCGTCGCCGCTTCTGCGCTTGTCGAGGCCGTGTCAGCCTTCTACGCCGCGGTGCTCCACCCATACAGCCCGAACCCCACTCGCAAGCAAGGGCTCAGAAGGCCGCGGAGCAGGCCATGCCAGGGGACGCCGCGGAACTGGCTCTGCCAGGCCGCTGGCGGCGCCCCCTGGAGGGGGTCGGCGCAGCGCGCAGCGCGCAGACTGGGGGTGTTTCATGTCACGCGAGGTGCTTGCCCAGGATGCCGGCCAGCTCGAACATGGTCGCGCTGGGCTTGCCGAACACGGCCTGCAGCGCGGCATCGGCATTGATGCTGCGCTTGTCCTTGGGGTCCTGCAGGCCCTTGGCCTTGATGTAGTCCCAGAGCTTCTTGGTGGCCTCGGTGCGCAGCACGGGCGTCTCGCCGATCACGGCGGCCAGCGCGGCGCTGGGTTTCAGGCCCGTGCCGGTCGCGGCCTTGCGCGGTGTCTTGGCGGCGGCCGTCTTGCCGGCAGCCGTCTTGGTGGCCGGTGCCTTCTTCGCGGCCGCGGCCTTCTTGGCCGGCGCCGCCTTCTTGGCGGCGAAGGCGGCCCCCTTGCGCGGCGGGAACTTGGACTCGCGCGGCTCGAACTCGAAGGTGACCTTGCCCTCGTCCTTGTTCCAGGCCAGGAAGGCCTTGAAGCTGCGCCGCGTGCGCATGCTCACGAACTTGTCGAGCAGGTCGGTCTTGCCCTCGGCCAAGAGCTTCCTCACCTGGGCCTCGTCCACGGGCTGCTGCAGGATCACCTTGCCGGTCTTGAAGTCGCAGCTGGGCTGGGCCTGCTCGGCCGTGGGCACCGAATGCGCGCAGATGTAGTTGCTGCCGAACTCGAACACGCCGGCGCCGCACTTGGGGCAGGGTCCCAGGCTCTGCTGGGCACTGAAGTCCACGATCTCGCCGGTCTCGGCCGGATCCTTGTCGTCGTCGCCGAAGTCGAACTCCAGCTTCCAGTTCTTGTCGTCCTCGCTGAAGGCCAGCCGGATCTCGGCCACGAAGGGCCAGCCGGCCTTGGAGCGGAAACCCTCCAGCGGGCCGACCTGCTTGGTCGCCACGAGCTGCTCGGCCTCGGCGATCTCGAAGGTGCGGCCCGCGGGCGACTTCGTGAACGAGAAGCCGCACGCGTCCTGACCGCTGCCCTTCTTGCCGGCGCAGGCGTAGCGCCGGTAGTTCTCCTTGACCACGCCGCCGCAGTTGGGACAGGGCGCGGCCAGCGTCGCGTAGTCGCCCGGCACGGTGTCGCGGTCGTACTCCTTGGCCTTCTTGACGATGTGCTCGGTCATCTGCGCGATCTCGCGCATGAAGGCGTCGCGCGACAGCGCGCCCTTCTCCATCTGGGCCAGCTTGTACTCCCACTCGCCGGTCAGCTCGGCCTTGGAAAGCTCCTCCACGCCCAGGCCGCGCAGCAGCGTCATGAGCTGGAAGGCCTTGGCCGTGGGGATCAGCTCGCGGCCTTCGCGCAGCATGTACTTCTCGCCCAGCAGGCCTTCGATGATGGCCGCGCGCGTGGCCGGGGTCCCGAGGCCCTTTTCCTGCATGGCCGCGCGCAGCTCCTCGTCGTCGATGAGTTTGCCCGCGCCTTCCATGGCGCCCAGCAGCGTGGCTTCGCTGTAGCGCGCGGGCGGTCGGGTGCGCAGGCCCTTGGCATCGGCCGAGGCCACGTGCACGGTCTCGCCGGGCTGCACGGGCACCAGGTTCTTGCCGTCCTTCTCGTCTTCCTCGGTGGTGGCTTCCTTGCCGTAGATGGCCATCCAGCCCGGCTTGACCAGCACCTTGCCGTCGGAGCGGAAGGCGTATTTCCTGCCTTGCGTCTCGACCGTGCTGATGCGCGTGGTCACCTGGAATTCGGCGCTCGGGAAGAACACCGACAAGAAGCGGCGCACCACGAAGTCGTACAGCTTCTGCTCGGCCTCCGACAGGCCGCTGGGCGCCTGCAGCGTGGGAATGATGGCGAAGTGGTCCGACACCTTGGCGTTGTCGAACACGCGCTTGGTCGGCTTGACGTAGTTGCCGTCGATCGCCTGCTGTGCGAATGGCGCCAGGTGCTTCATGCCGCTGTTCGCGAGCATCTTCAGGGTGTCCTTGACCACGGGCAGATAGTCCTCGGGCAGCGCGCGCGAGTCGGTCCGCGGGTAGGTCAGGGCCTTGTGGCGCTCGTACAGGCTTTGCGCGAGCGCCAGCGTGGTCTTGGCCGAGAAGCCGAAGCGGCTGTTGGCCTCGCGCTGCAGCGAGGTCAGGTCGAACAGCAGGCCGCTGGCCTGGGTCGTGGGCTTGCTCTCCTCGGTCACCGTGGCCGGCTGGCCGCGCGCCGCGTCGGCGATCGCCTGGGCGTCGCGCGCGTTCCAGACGCGGTCGGCGCGCTGTTCCGGGTCGGGTTCGCCATTGGGCAGCAGCGGCGCGCTGGCCTTCTTGAAGGCCGGGTCGAAGTACTTGCCGGGGTACTGGCCGGCCTGGGCGTCGAACACGCCGTGGACCTCCCAGTAGTCGCGGCTCACGAACTTGCGGATCTGCTCCTCGCGCTCCACGACCACCGACAGCGTGGGCGTCTGCACGCGGCCGACCGTGGTCAGGAAGAAACCGCCGTCGCGCGAGTTGAAGGCCGTCATGGCCCGCGTGCCGTTGATGCCGACCAGCCAGTCGGCCTCCGAGCGCGAGCGCGCGGCATCGGCCAGGCCCTGCATCTGCGCCTCGCTGCGCAAACGGTCGAAGCCGTCGCGGATGGCCTGCGGCGTCATGGACTGCAGCCACAGGCGCTGGATCGGCTTGCCCAGCCCCTTGCCGTCGGCCTTGGCGCCGCCGGCGTACTGCTCGATCAGCCGGAAGATCAGCTCGCCCTCGCGCCCCGCGTCACAGGCGTTCACGAGCGCGGTGACGTCCTTGCGCCGGGCCTGCTTGACGACCGCGTTCAGGCGCGACTTGGTCTTGTCCACGGGTTTCAAGTCGAAGTGCGGCGGGATCACGGGCAGGTGGGCGAAGCTCCATTTGCCACGCTTGACGTCGTACTGCTCGGGCGCCTGGATTTCCACCAGGTGGCCGACCGCGCTGGTCACCACATAGCGGTCGCTCTCGAAGTAGTCGTCGTGCTTGTCGAACTTGCCCGCCACCGGGGTGAGAGCGCGCACGATGTCCTGCGCCACCGATGGCTTTTCGGCGATCACCAAGGTCTTGGTCATAAAAAATCTGCGATGTCCTTCTATGGCGCTGGCCCGCAAGCATGCCAGCCGGGCGCCTTCAAAAATCTTGCCGAAATGTAATTCAGCGCGCCCCGGGCCTGCGCCCTGTGGCGCGCGACCCGCACAAGCGGCTCCTACAATCCAGCCCTCGCGCGCATGCGCGCAGGTGCTTTTTTTAAACTAACAGAGTTTCGCCGTGGCTTCCAAAACCCAGCGTGCCAGCGTCCCGACGCGCCGTATCCAGACCCGCCGTTCGGGTGTCCACGGCAAGGGCGTGTTCGCTCTGCAGGACATCGCCGAGGGCGAGACCATCATCGAGTACGTGGGCGAGATCGTCACCTGGCAGGAAGCGCAGGACCGCCATCCGCACGACCCGAGCGATCCCAACCACACCTTTTATTTCCACGTCGACGCCGACCGCGTGATCGACGCCAACTACGGCGGCAACTCCTCGCGCTGGATCAACCACGCCTGCGAGCCCAACTGCATCGCCGACGAGGAAGACGGCCGCATCTTCATCAAGGCGCTGCGCGACATCCACGCCGGCGAAGAGCTGAACTACGACTACGGCCTGATCATCGACGAGCGCTACACCAAGAAGCTCAAGGCCGAGTACCCCTGCTGGTGCGGGGCCAAGAGCTGCCGCGGCACGCTGCTGTCGCCCAAGCGCCGCAGCGGGGCCTGAGCCCCATGCGCTGGCCTGCCGAAGACATCTGGGAAGCCGTGGCGCCGAGCCTGCCGGGCTTCTCGGTCGAGGTGCTGCCGGAGATCGACTCCACGAGCAGCGAGCTCATGCGCCGCATCCGCGCCGGCCGGCCAGAACCCACCCTGCTCGTGGCCGAACGCCAGACCGCCGGGCGCGGCCGCATGGGCCGGCCCTGGCAGGGCGAGGTGGGCAGCTCGCTGGCCATGTCGCTGGCACTGCCGCTGGCGCCCGCGGACTGGTCGGGCCTGTCGCTGGCCGTGGGCGTGGCCGTGGCCGGCGCCTTGCACCCTGCGCTGCAGCTCAAGTGGCCCAACGACCTGTGGTTCGAAGACCGCAAGCTGGGCGGCATCCTGATCGAGACCGTGGCGGCCGGTGGCGAGCGCCACGCCATCATCGGCATCGGACTCAACATCGCGCTGCGCCCCGCCGATGGCCTGTCGACGCCACCGGCCGCACTGGCCGAGCTGCGGCCGGACTGGGACGCGGGCCAGGCGCTGGGCGCCATGGCGCCGCCGCTGGTGCAGGCGGTGCGGCGCTTCGAGGACCAAGGCTTCGCGCCGTTCCGTGCCGCCTTCGAGGCACGCGACCTGCTCAAGGGCCGGCTGCTGCGCCTGTCCGACGGCACCGAGGGCCTGGGCGACGGCGTGGACCCCGACGGCGCGCTGCGCGTGCAGACGGCCGCCGGCCTGCAGCGCATCAGCAGCTCGGAAGTCAGCGTGCGCCCGGTGAGAGCCTGAGATGCTGTTGCGGACCACGGCCCTGGCGCTGCTGCTGGCCAACTGCGCCTACTTCGCCTGGTCGCAAGGCCTGCTGGCGC
>DATKFT010000613.1:0-4418 GCA_035544335.1 Pseudorhodoferax sp. | reverse complement strand
CCACAGCTTCTGAGAGCCGCGCCATGCACGCGCTGGAAGCTGCGTCGCAGGTCGACGCGCATCCCCGGCTGGACGCGCTCGTCGCACAGGCGCGCCAGCGCGCCGCTGCGCGCACGCCGCGCATCGGCCTGGTCTACCCCTGTGATGCGCTGACGCTGGACGCGGCGTGCCGCATCGCCGCGGCCGGCATCGGCGAGCCCGTGCTGGTCGGGCCGCGCGAGTCCATCGCGCGGGCGGCCGCCGAGGCCGGCATCGACATCCGCGCGTTCGAGCAGGTCGACACGCCCGAAAGCCAGGCCGGCACGGCACAGGCCGCGGCGTGGCTGGCCCGCGACGGGCGGCTGGACACGCTCATGAAGGGCGCGCTGCACACCGACGAGCTGATGTCGGCCGTGGTCCGCCGCGACAACGGCCTGCGCGGCAACAGCCGCATCACGCACGCCTTCCTGTTCGACCTGCCGCACTACCCCAAGCTGCTGGCGCTGGCCGACTGCGTGGTCAACATCGCGCCGGACCTCAAGACCAAGCACGACATCCTGGGCAACGCCGTGGCATTGCTGCAGCGGCTGGGCAACGCCACGCCCAAGGTCGGCATCGTGGCCGCCGTGGAGACCGTGACGGCCGCCATCCCGGCCACGCTGGACGCGCAGGCCCTGGTCGCCCAGGCCCATGCGGGCGCCTGGCCCGGCGCGATCGTCGAGGGCCCGTTCGGCTTCGACAACGTGATCTCGGCCGAGGCCGCGCGCATCAAGAAGATCGGCGGCCAGGTGCCGGGTGCGGCCGACCTGCTGCTGGTGCCCGACCTCAACGCGGGCAACATGCTCTACAAGAGCTTCGTCTACATCGGCGGCGGCGACTGCGCGGGCCTGGTGCTGGGCACCAAGGTGCCCGTGGTGCTGACCTCGCGCGCGGACTCGGCGGTCGCGCGGATCGCGTCGGTGGCGCTGTCGGTGCTGGCGGCGGGAAGAGCCGCTTGAGCAGGAGCCGCTGAGGCGCGCTGCGCTCTGCAAGAGAGCCGGTCGATGCGGCTCGTCGGGTGAGGACTTGCGACCGGCGGCAGCACCTTCGCGGTCTATGCGCAAGGCACCTGGGCAGCCCGGTGCAGATGGGCGACGAAGTGGCGCAGCGCCGGCTTGAGCAGGCCGCCTCGGCGCACGATGGCGCCCAGCCTCAGCGGCAGGTGGCCCTCCTTGATCGGCACCACCGTCATGAACTGGGTCGCCAAGGGATGCTCGGCGATGGGCATGGGCATCAGGCCCACGTAGTCGCCTTGCGTCAACAAGGCGAGCAGTGCCAAGGTGGAGTTCACCACGGCCGCCGGCGCAGGCGCGACCAGGCCGTGCAGCTCGAACAGCTGGCGCGCGTAGCCCGATTTCCCCGTCAGGCTCGTGTACACCCAGCGTGCGCTGGCCAACTGGCGCAAGGAGCGCGCACGCGCCAGTGGATTGCCGCGCCCGACCACGACGGCCATGTGGATCGGCATCAGCTCCTCGACCTCGAACTCGCCAGGGGGCAGCGTCTCGGGAATGGGGCCGACGATCACGTCGACCTCGCCCTCGCGCAGCAGCGTGAGCTGGGCCACGTACAGCTCCTCGCGCACGCGCAGCTGGATGTCGGGGTAGTCGCGGCCAAAGGTGCGCATGGTCTCGGGGATCAACAGCATCACCGCCAGCGGCACGGCGCTCACGCCGAGCTCCCCGATCATGCGGCCGCCGAGCTGGTCGATCTGGGCCTGGGCGTCTTCGAGCTCGCGCAGCGCGCGCCGGCCATGCTCGAGCAAGACCTGCCCCTGCGCCGTCGGAAACACGCCGGCCGTGGAGCGCTGCAGCACGGGCGCGCCGACGCTGCGTTCGAGTTCGCGCATGGCCTTGGTCACGGCGGGCTGCGACACGCCCAGGCGCCGTGCCGCGCCACGCAGGCTGCCCTCCTCCACGGCGGCGAGCAGTGTCTGCAAGGCGGCGAGCTTGATCCCCATGCAAACCATGATAACCAGAGGGTATCGCGCCTCGGATCTGGGCATCTTCTCCGCCGCGCAGGCCCTGCCTACAGTCACCCCGTCTGTCGTTGACCCAGCGCAAGTGCGCGGGCCGGCGACGCAGGAGGAGACCTGTTTTGGCCACGATCATCGGCGGCATCGCCGCTTCGCACACCCCGACCATCGGCTTCGCATTCGACCGCGACAAGCAGGCAGATCCGGTCTGGAAGCCCATCTTCGATGCGTTCGGGCCGGTGCAGGACTGGATCGCGGCGAGGCGGCCCGACGTGCTGCTGATGGTCTACAACGACCACGTCACCTCGTTCTTCTTCGACCACTACTCGGCGTTCACGCTGGGCGTGGGCGAGCAATGGTCGGTCGCGGACGAGGGCGGCGGCCCGCGCGATCTTCCGCCCGTGGCCGGCCACGCCGCACTGGCTGCACACATCGGCCGCAGCCTGGTGGCCGACGAGTTCGACATGTCGTTCTTCCAGGACCGTCCGCTGGACCACGGCATCTTCTCGCCGCTGTCGGTGATGTGTCCGCACCAGCCGGCCTGGCCGGTCAGGCTGGTGCCGCTGCAGGTCGGCGTGCTGCAGTTCCCGGTGCCCAGCGCGCGCCGCTGCTGGAAGCTGGGCCAGGCGCTGCGCCGCGCCATCGAGAGCTACCCCGAGGACCTGCGGGTCGCCATCGTCGCCACGGGGGGCCTGTCGCACCAGGTGCATGGCGAGCGTGCGGGCTTCAACAACCCCGCGTGGGACGCGCGCTTCCTCGACCTGTTCGAGCGCGACCCCGAGTCCCTGACCGGCATCACGCAGGCCGAGTACGCCACGCTGGGCGGCTTCGAAGGGGCCGAGGTCATCATGTGGCTGGTCATGCGCGGCGCGCTGGCCGCCCAGGTGCGCTGCGTGCACCGCGCCTACTACCTGCCCTCGATGACGGGCATCGCCACGGCGGTCTACGAGCCCGCCGAGCCGCAGGCCATGCCCGCACAGGCCGTGGCGCGCCACCGGGCCCACGTGGCCGAGCAACTGGCCGGGGCCGATGCGCTGGCGGGCACCTATCCGTTCACGCTGGAGCGCAGCGTGCAGGGCTACCGGCTCAACCGCTTCCTGCACGGGCTGACCGTCCCGGCGCAGCGCGCACGCTTCCTGGCCGACGAAACGCAGGCCATGCGCGAGGCCGGCCTCTCGGACCCGGAGCAGCGCCTGGTGCGCGAGCGCGACTGGCGCGGACTGATCCACCACGGCGTCATCTTCTTCATGCTCGAGAAGCTGGGCGCCGTGATCGGCGTGTCCAACCTGCACATCTATGCCGCCATGCGCGGCGAAAGCCTCGAAGCCTTCCAGCAGACGCGCAACACCAAGGCGCTGTACTCGGTGGCGGGCCGGGAACGCCCGCCGCCGGCCTGGGACAGGCCCGCGCCCACCACGTGACGGCCGCCCCCGGCCCGCAGAACCAGAAATCCAGCAACCAGCCCCAGGGCACAGGAGACTTTCATGCACAAGCCATTCCAACGGCGCGCACTCGCGGCATCCATCGCGGCGCTGTCCACCGCCGGCCTCGTCACGGCCTGCGGTGGCGGCGGCGACGCCAAGGGCGCATTCGACGCGGCCCTGGCCTTCGACAAGACCAAGTACACAACGATCACGGTCACGCTGGACGGTGTCAGCACGCCGGTGCGCTGGTACCGCGAGGTCTGCTATGTCGGCAAGCCCATGCCGCTGGCCCCCACGCAATCGGCCGGGGCCGTGGACAACCAGGCCTGCGGCTACCAGAACATGAACATCTTCGTGCGCGAGGTGGACGCGGCCAAGCAGGACAACGCCATCTTGCTGAACGTCAACAACTCGGGCTGGCTGGCCAGCTACCAGGGCGGCCTGGCGGGCTGGAATGGCACGACCCCGATCGCCAACAGCAACTACCGCGGCGCCGACATCGTCGACGGCGGCACCTACCTCAGCAACAGCGACACCGACAAGCGCGGTGCCGCGCTCGCCCGGGGCTTCGTGTACGTCAACATGGCCTCGCGCAGCCGGGGGGCCACCGCGCCCGCCGGCGTGTACAGCGACGGCATCTACCAGGGCAAGGCACCGGCCGCCATCGTCGATGCCAAGGCCGCCGTGCGCTACCTGCGCCTGAACGACGGCGCGATGCCCGGCAACGCCAGCCGCATCGTCGTGAACGGCACCAGCGGCGGCGGCGCGCAGAGCACGCAGCTCGGTGCCACGGGCGACAGCGCGGACTATCTGCCCTACCTGCAGGCCGTGGGCGCGGCCGGCATCGACGCGAACGGCCAGAGTTCCCTCAGCGACAGCGTCTACGCCATCGTGGCCTACTGCCCCATCCAGGACATGGGCAGCGCCGACCTCGCGTACGAGTGGATGTTCAACGTCCTGGGCACGCGCGCGCTGGTCTCGGCCGACCAGAAGGCGGGGCTGAT
>DATKFT010000612.1:0-13198 GCA_035544335.1 Pseudorhodoferax sp. | reverse complement strand
CATACCCTGGAGCGCACGGATGCGGCCCTGTACGAGGCCAAGCGCGGCGGACGCAATCAGGTGGTGCTGGCCGAGCCCGTGCCCTCGGTCTTCCCGGAGGCTGCACCCAAAGAGCCTCCCCCTGAAGAGGATTCGGCGCTGGCGCCGGCCGGTGCTCCGGGCCGCGTGGTGACGGTCGTGGACGGCCTGCCCGGCGCGGCCCGGCTGGACCTCGCGGCGCTCGTGCGCGAGGCGCCGGCAGGCGCCCACTTCTACTGCTGCGGCCCGGTGCCCATGCTGGAGGCCTTCGGCCGCGCCACGCAGGGCCTGCCGGACGAGCGCGTGCACGTGGAGTGGTTCAGCGCGCCCGCACCGACCACGGCAGCCGAGGCGCCGGCCGGCAGCTTCAGCGTGCAGCTGCAACGCAAGAACCGCCGCTTCGACATCCCGGCCGACAAGACCATCCTCGAGGTGCTGCTGGACGGCGGCATCGCCGTGGACCACTCCTGCCGCGAAGGCCTGTGCGGCACCTGCGAGACGCGCGTGCTGGCCGGTGTGCCCGAGCACCGCGACCCTGTGCTCGCAGGCCGCAAGGACCCGCCGCAGGACCGCATCCTCGTCTGCGTATCCCGCTGCACCGGCCCCGAGCTGGTGCTCGACCTCTGACCCCCATCCATCCAAGGAGACCTTCAGCATGATCATCGACTCCCACGCCCACGTGGTCGTACCGCCCGAGAGCTACAAGTACATGGCCGAACTCGTGGCCAGCCGCGCCAACCCGGCGGCCGCGCCCAAGCTGACCGACGAGGCCGTGCGCACCGCAGGCCAGAGCATCGTGGACATCATGGACAGGGTCGGCACGGACATCCAGTTCCTGTCGCCGCGGCCCTACATGCAGATGCACTCGGTCAAGCCGGCCAAGGTCACCGCGCTGTGGACCCAGCACATGAACGACCTGGTCCACCGCACGGTGCAGATGTTCCCCACGCGCTTCCGTGGCGTGGCCGGCCTGCCGCAGTACCGCGACGAGAGCCCGGAGAACTGCCTCGCCGAGCTGGAGTTCCGCGTCAAGGAGCAGGGCTTCATCGGCTGCCTGCTGAACCCGGATCCGACCGAGGGCGACGGCGCGCCGCCGCCCGGCCTGGGCGATCCGTTCTGGTACCCGCTGTACGAGAAGCTCTGCGCGCTCGACATCCCCGCGCTCGTCCACTCGGCCGGCAGCTGCCAGCCGCGCGAGAGCTACACGCTCAAGTTCATCAACGAGGAGAGCATCGCCATCGTCTCGCTCATGCAATCGCCGGTGTTCGAGAAATTCCCGGACTTGAAGCTCATCGTGCCGCACGGCGGCGGCGCGATCCCGTACCACATGGGGCGCTTCCGGGCCTGGAGCGTGCGCAAGGGCGGCACCTTCTTCGACGACCAGTTGAAGCGCCTGCACTTCGACACCACGACCTACGACCAGGACGCGCTGGAGCTGCTGTTCAAGGTGGTCGGCCCCGACCGCGTGCTGTTCGCGACCGAGAACCCGGGCACGGGCAGCGCGATCGACCCCCAAACCGGTCGCGCCTACGACGACCTGAAACCCGTGATCGAGGCCATCCCGTTCCTGACCGAGGCGGACCGGCGCAACGTCTTCGAGTGCAACTGCACCAGGCTGTACAGCCGCTTCCGCAAGGATTGACATGAGACCACCCCGTTTGGATGTCGAAGCGCGTGCAGCCGTCCCGTCCCCCTCCAGGGGCGCCGCCAGCGGCCGGGCAGAGCCCGGGCCAAAGCGTCTGCTGGCATGGCCTGCTCCGCGGCCTTGGGAGTCTTTGCTTGCGAGCCGGCTTGGTGCCGTGCTGGCGGCGCATGGCACCGAGGAGGGCTGAGATGGCGCAGATCGTTCTGGGCATCGGCGCCTCGCACACGCCGCTGCTGACGCTCACGGCCGCGCAGTGGCAGCACCGCGCGGCCGTGGACTACGCCAACACCCAGCTCAACATGAGCGACGGCCGGCTGCTGCGCTACGAGGAGGTGCTGGCCGAACTCGGCCCGCGCTGCGCCGATCTGATCGCGCCCGAGATGCTGGCCGCCAAGGAGCGCGCCTGCCACGCCGCGCTGGACCGGCTGGCCGGTGCGCTGGCCGAGGCCCGTCCCGACGTGGTGCTCATCGTCGGCGACGACCAGCGCGAGCTGTTCGGCCCGGCCAACCAGCCGGCCATCGCGGTCTTCCATGGCGAGGAGATCGTCACGAGCGACAAGTTCGGCGACGAGGAGGGGGCCGACTGGGTCAAGGCCATGGGGCGCGGCTACCTCATGGACGACACGCATGTGGTGCCGGGCGCGGGGGCCTTCGCGCTCGAACTCATCCGCGGCCTGATCGATGCCGAGTTCGACATCGCCGCCTGCGCGCGCGTGGACGATCCGAAGGCTGCCGGCTTCGGCCATGCCTACGGCTTCATCGTCAAGCGCCTGTTCCAGGGCCGCGCGATTCCCGTGGTGCCCGTGCTGCTGAACACCTACTACGGCCCCAACGTGCCGAGCCCGGCGCGCTGCTGGAAGCTGGGCCGTGCGCTGCGCGCGGTGATCGAGGCCAGTCCCGGCAAGCAGCGCGTGGCGGTCATCGCGTCCGGCGGCCTGAGCCATTTCGTCGTCGACGAGAAGCTGGACCGCGGCGTGCTCGACGCCATGGCGCGCGGCGACGCCCAGGCGCTGTCCGCCATCCCGCGCGGCGCGCTGAATTCGGGCTCGTCCGAGATCCTGAACTGGATCGTCACGGCCGGCGCGGCCGGCGGCCTGCCGCTGGCCTGGCACGACTACCAGCCCCTGTACCGCACACCGGCCGGCACCGGCGTGGGCGCGGCCTTCGCCATCTGGGGCGCTTGAACGCAAAGAAAGGAGACCACGATGTTGAGCGAGGAAAAGAACCGCCTGCTGACCCAGGTCGGCCCGGGCACGCCCATGGGCGAGTTGCTGCGCCGCTACTGGATGCCGATCGCGGGCGTTTCGGAGTTCGAGCAGCGCAGCACCAAGCCCGTCCGCCTGCTCGGCGAGGACCTGGTTCTCTACAAGGACCTCTCGGGCGCCTACGGCCTCGTGGACCGGCGCTGCGCGCACCGCCGTGCCGACCTGGCCTACGGCATGGTCGAGCAGCATGGCCTGCGCTGCAACTACCACGGCTGGTGCTTCAACCAGAGTGGCCAGTGCGTGAGCCAGCCCTTCGAGGACACCTGCTTCCCCGAGCGCAATGCCAAGCAGCGCGTGCGCATCAAGGCCTACCCGGTCCAAACCAAGGGCGGCATGCTGTGGGCCTACCTGGGCCCGCAGCCCGCGCCGCTGCTGCCCGACTGGGAGGCCTTCTCCTGGCCCAACGGCTTCGCCCAGGTGGTGATCTCCGAGCTGCCCTGCAACTGGTTCCAGTGCCAGGAGAACTCGATCGACCCGGTGCACTTCGAGTGGATGCACGAGAACTGGGGCAAGCGCCTGCGCACGGGCGACACCACGCTGGGGCCCACGCATTTGAAGCTGGAGTTCGACGAGTTCGAACACGGCTTCGTCTACCGCCGCGTCAAGGAGGACACGGACGAGCGCGACGACGCCTGGACCATCGGCCGCGTCTGCCTGTGGCCCAACGGCTTCTTCCTGGGCGAGCACTTCGAGTGGCGCGTGCCCATCGACGACGAGCACACGCTGTCGGTGACCTGGAAGTACACGCGCGTGCCGCGCGGCCGCGAGCCCTATGTGCAGGACAGCATCCCGACCTGGTACGGCCCCGTGCAGGACGCCGATGGCCGCTGGATCGACACACATGTCATGAACCAGGACTTCCTGGCCTGGGTGGGGCAGGGCACGATCGCCGACCGCACGCAGGAGCACCTGGGCGCCAGTGACCGCGGCATCGTCGCGATCCGCCGGCGCTTCTTCGAGGAGATGGAGGCCATCGCCGGCGGGGCCGAGGCCAAGGGCACGCTCCGCGACCCGGCGCGCAACGTGCGGGTGCCGCTGCCCATGATGGACCGCGCGCAGACGCTGGAGGGCTACACGGCCGAGCAGATCCTCGCGAACCCGCGCATGAAGCTGTTCTACACGACCTACATCTTCCAGGCCGGCCAGCCCGAGGCCGTGCAGCGCGCGTTCTCGCAGGCCATGGGCATCGCGGTCGGCGACTTCGACGGCGTGATCGGCTCGCGCGGCGCGAGCACCCTGGCCAGCGGCTGAGACGCCGCGGCCGCATCCCTCGGGGGCGCGCGAGGCCCCCCAGTGCGCTGATCGCGGCCCCGAGGACGACGAGACCCCACAACGACAAGGAGACAGACATGACCGCATCGCCCCACCGTTCCCACCCAACACGCCGGCAGCTGCTGGCCGCCGGCGCGGGCCTGGCCGCACTGGGCGCCACCGGCGCCAGGGCCCAGGCCGGCGACTACCCGAGTCGGCCCGTGCGCATCGTGCTGCCGTTCCCGCCCGGCACCGTCAACGACGCGGTGCTGCGGCTGGTCGGCGAGGACCTCACGCGGCGCTGGAAGCAGCCCATCGTGATCGACAACCGGCCCGGTGCCAGCTCCATCATCGGCACCGACCATGTGGCCAAGGCCGCGCCCGATGGCTACACGCTGCTGGCCAACATCACGCTCGTGGTGCAGAACCCGGCGCTGCGCAAGAAGCTGCCCTATGCGTTCAGCGACCTGCGCGCCGTGACCCAGTTCAACCGCCAGCAGCTGCCCGTGTTCGTGCGCAGCGACCTGCCCGTGCAGAGCGTGACCGAGCTCATCGCGCTGGCGCGCGCGCAGCCCGGCAAGATCAACTTCGCGACCTGGGGCCTGGGGTCGACGGCCCATTTGCTGCAGGAGAAGATGCGCGTGGACAACGGCGCGCCCATGACGCATGTGCCCTACAAGGGCGGCTCGGACATCATCAAGGCGCTGCTGTCGGGCGAGGCCGATGTGGCCGTGGCCGACCTGCTGAGTCCGGATGCGCACTTCAAGTCCGGCCGTCTGCGCGTGATCGGCGTGACGGGGCCCGTGCGCCTGCCCAACATGCCGAACGTGCAGACCCTGCAGGAGGCTGGCGTCACGGGCTTCGACGGCTACAACTGGCTGGGCCTGTTCGCGCCGGCGCGCACGCCGGACGCGATCGTTCGCCGGATCTCCGAGGACATCAACGCCGTGCAGGCCGACCCGGCGCTCACGCGCCGCTTCATGGAGGAGATGTTCGTGAACCCCTCGGCCACCACGCCCGAGCAGTTCGCGCAGATCGTGGACCGCGACCTGGCGACCTGGACTTCGGTGATCCAGCGCGTGGGGGTCACGCTGGACTGAGAGCTTGAGAGGCAATCGCTTGAGCTCACGCAAGACCCCGGCAAGCGCCGTTCGCCGTGCCTGCGTCGGCGCGCGGGGTCTTGCCCTGCGGGCCGCAGCACCCGAAGGCGCCGTGCGGCGTTGCGCCGCTTGCCCATATCCCGATATGGGCTACGCGGCGCGCCTTGCACGGCGCCCCCGGGTACTGCGTCGTGAGCCCAATCAATTGCCTCTCAAGCTCTGAGAGGCCGTGAACGCCCCTCCCGCAGTCAGCGGCCTTCGAAGTGCGGCGGCCGGCGCTCTGCCATCGCGCGCACGCCTTCGTGGAAGTCCGCTGTCGCGTAGTGCTGCAGCTGCAGCGCGCGCTCATGGCGGTTGGCGGCCGCTACGGCGTTGGCCAGGCCGTGGCGCAGCGTGGCGCGCGTGCTGGTCACGGCCAGCGGGGCCGACAGCGCGATCTCGGCCGCCAGCGCGAGCGCGCTGGTGCGCACCTGGTCCTGGGCCACGAGCTGGTCCACGAGGCCGATGCGCAGCGCCTGCTCGCCGCCGATGCGCTGGCCCGTGTAGAGCAGCAGGCCGGCCTGCTGCGGTCCGACGAGGCGCGGCAGCGTCAGGCTCAGGCCGAAACCGGGGTGAAAGCCCAGGCGGTTGAAGTTGACCGCGAAACGCGCCTCGGCGCAGCTCACGCGGAAGTCGGCCGCCACGGCCAGGCCCAGGCCGGCGCCCACGGCCGCGCCGTGCACGGCGGCCACCAGGGGCTTGGCGGTGCGGAACAGGCGCATGGCCTGCACGTAGAACGGGGCCGGGTCCTGCGCGCCGGCGCTGAAGTCGGCGCCCGCGCAGAACACGCGGCCCTCGGCCGCGAGCACGGTGCAGCGCACGCCGGGGTCGGCGTCGAAGCGGTCCAGCTGGTCGGCGAGTTCGCGCAGCATGTCCTCGCTGGCATGGTTGTGCGGCGGGCGGCGGATCTCCAGCAGGGCCACATGGGCATGGCCGGAGTCGAGGTGGGCGATGGACGTCATGGGGTGACCGGTATGGGTTGGGGCGGCCCGGCGGTGCTCATTGCACCTCGATCTGGGCGATCTGCACGTACTGGCGCCACTTGGCGCGCTCGTCGCGCTCGAACGCGGCCAGCTCGGCCAGGCTCGCGCGGGCCGGCGCGAACGCGAAGCCCTCCAGCCGCGAACGGATGGGCTCGGTCGTCACGGCCTCGTTGATGAGTTCGTTGAGTGTCTGCTGCGTGGCCAGCGGCGTGGCGGCCGGCACCGCGATGCCCAGGAAGCCGCCGCGGATCGTGAAGCTGGGAATGCTCTCGGCGATGCGCGGCAGCTCCGGGTAGCGCTGCAGCCGCGCATCGCTGTGCACGGCCAGCGCGCGCAACTGGCCCGAGGCGACGAAGGCGTCGCCCTGCACCGTGTCGGTGAAGACCACCTGGATCTGGCCCGCGATCAGTTCGGACATGGCCTGGCTGACCTGCTTGTACGGGATCGCCGCGAGCCGGATGCCGGCATCGTGCGCGAACAGCGCGGCCGTGACCTTGGAGGTCGCGTTGAAGTGGCCGTAGTTGATGGTCTCGGGTGCGGCCTTGGCCGCGCGCACGAACTCCTCCAGCGTCTTGTAGGGCGCATCGGGCCGCACCAGCATGTAGGTCGAGCCCGGGCCGAAGGAGCCCACGAGCTTGAAGTCGCGGCCGGGGTCGTAGGGCAGCTTGCTGAACAGCGCGGGGTTGGCCAGGTGCGTGGAGGTGGTGGCCAGCAGCAGCACGCTGCCGTCGGCTGGCGCGTTGCGCGCGGCTTCCACGCCGATGATGCCGTTGGCGCCCGGCCGGTTGTCGACGACCACGGCGCGGCCGGTCTTCTTGGTGATGAACTCGGCCAGCATGCGCGCCGAGATGTCGCCCGAGCCGCCAGGGCCGAAGGGCACGATGATCTGCAGCGGCTTGTTCGCCTGCGCCCAGGCCGGCGCGAGGGTGGCCAGCGGCAGCGCCGCCATGGCCTGGATCCAGTGTCTTCTGTGCATGCGGGTCTCCTGGTGTGGTGTCATGCGGGGCGGTGCAAGGCCTGGCAGATGTCTGCGGTGTGCTCGCCGAGTTCGGGCGCGCGGCCGCGCACGGGCGGGCGTTCGCCGTCGAACGAGAGCGGCAGGCCGACGACGCGCAGGTCGACTTCGGGGATGTTCTGCAGGATGCCGATGGCCTCGGTCTGCGGCTGGGCCAGGACCTGCGCGAAGTCCTGGATCGGGCCACAGGGGATGCCGGCATCCTCGAGCGCGGTGATCCAGTCGGCGGTGGAGCGCGCGCGGAACAACGCCTCCAGCGCGGGCACCAGCGCGGCCTTGTGCTGCACGCGCAGCGCGTTGCTCGCGTAGCGCGGGTCCGTGGCCCACTGCGGCTGGCCGACCAGGCGGGCCAGCTTGGCGAACAGCCGGTCGTTGGCGGCGGCGACCACGACCTCGCCATCGGCCGTGGGCAGGGCCTGGAACACGACCACGTTGGGGTTGCCGCTGCGGTGGCGCGCGGGCTGCTGGCCCGTGGCCGCATAGCCGGCCAGCATGACCTGCAGCCAGCCCAGCGCGGTCTCGAACAGCGAGGTGTCGACCACGCAGCCCCTGCCTGTGCTGCTGCGCTGGAACAGCGCGGCGATGCAGCCCAGCGCGGCCCAGATGCCGCTGCCCAGGTCCAGCACCTGCATGCCCACGCGCGAGGGCGGTGCGTCGGCCGGGCCATTGATGCTGAACAGGCCTGCATAGGCCTGCACCATGGGCTCGTAGCCCGGCGCGAACTGCTTGGGGCCCTTGTGGCCGAAGGCCGACAGCGAGCAGTACACCAGGCGCGGGTTGGCCGCGCAGAGCAGCTCCGGCCCCAGCTGCAGCTCGGCCAGCGCGCCGGGCCGCATGTTCTGCACGAACACATCGGCCTCGGCCACGAAGCCGCGCAGCCACTGCAGCTGGGTCGGGTCCTTGAGGTCCAGCGCGATGCTCTTCTTGCCATGGTTCATGGCCTGGAAGGTGGTGGCCGTGCCGCGCCAGAACGGCGGGCCCCAGCCGCGCGCGTCGTCGCCCGTGCCGGGGCGCTCGACCTTGACCACGTCGGCGCCCAGCGCCGACAGGATCTCGCTCGCGAACGGGCCGGCGATGTTCTGGCCGAGTTCGACCACGCGGATGCCCTGGAGCGGCTGCGCCGCGGAGGACGGGTTGGCTGGCGCTGGCATGTTCAGTTTCCTGTGAAGTTCGGTGCGCGCTTGTCCAGGAAATGCTGGATGCCTTCGCGCAGGTCGGCGGTGCCGCGGCAGGCCGCGATCTCGCGGTCGGCCAGCTGCGTGGCCTCGGCCAGCGTCTGCGTGCGCGCCGCGCGCAGCTGCTGCTTGATGATGCGCACCGAGCGCGGCGAGACCGCGTTGGCCAGATCGCGCGCGCGTTCGCGCACCGCGTCGAGAAAGCCCTCGGCCGGCAGCTGCTGCGCCAGGCCCATGCGCTCGGCCTCCTCGGCGCCGAACGTGCGCCCGCTCAGCAACAGGTCGGCCGCATGCATGGGACCGACCAGGCGCGGCAGCAGCCAGGCGATGCCGTGCTCGGCGACCAGGCCGCGCCGCGCATAGGGCGCCGTGAGCTTGGCGCCCGCGGCGACGAAACGCAGGTCGCAGTACAGCGCCAGGCACAGGCCCACGCCTGCGGCCGCGCCGTTGATGGCGGCCACGAGCGGCTTGTCGATCTGGTCGAGGTAGGCGTAGCGCTCGCCGCGGGCCAGCGGGCCGTCGGCGCGGTCGCCGCCCTGGCGCAGCACCTCCATGTCCATGCCGGCGCTGAAGGCGCGGCCCGCACCCGTGAGCACGATGCAGCGCACGCCGGCGTCCTGCTGCGCGTGCGCCAGCGCGGCGTGCAGCTCGGTCTCCAGGGTGGGGGTCCAGGCGTTGAGCCGCTCGGGGCGCTGCAAGTGCAGCACGGCGACACGGTCCGCGACCTCGTAGCGCAGTTCGGTGAATTCCATCGGGTCTCCTGTGGCGGGCCGTTCTGGCGGCCCACCGGTCTGCGGCCAGTATTGCGGCGCGGCCTGCACGCCACAAGAACACAATTTCGGTCTCTGAAATTGCGAGAATGGCCGCATGGCCTCGCCAGCACCCCCACGCGGATCCGCGCGCCTATCCTCCCCCACCGCCGAAAGCATTGCGCCGCCGGCCTCTACGCGGTCCACGCGGTCTACGCGGGCGCGCACGCGCGACTCGGGCAGCTTCGTGCGCAGCACGCCCGGCAGCCAGTCGCTCACGCGCGGCCTGCAGTTGCTGCGCGCGTTCCGGCTCGGCGGGCGCACGCTGTCCAATGCCGAGCTGGCCGAGCGCACGGGCCTGCCGCGGCCCACCGTGAGCCGGCTCACGCGCTCGCTCGTGGAAGCGGGTTTCCTGGCCTACGACCATGCGCAGCAGGGCTACCGGCTGGCAGCGGTGTGCCTGACGCTGGCGCTGGTGTTCCGCACCTCCGAGCGCGCGCTGGAGCTGGCCTTGCCGCTCATGCGTTCGCTGGCCGAGGGCTGGCGCGTGAACGTGGGGCTGGCCACGGCCGACCAGCTCGACATGGTCTACCTCGACTCGGTGCGGCTGAGCCGGCGCGGCATGTTCCGCCGCCTGGTGCCGGGCTCGCGCATCCCGATCGCGGCCACGGCGTTGGGCCGCGCCTACCTGGCCGGCATGGACGCGGCCGCCCGCAAGGCGCTGCTGGCCCAATTGCGCCGCGCGCAAGGGGCGGGCTGGCCGGCCCTGCAGCGCGAGCTGGAGGCCGCCGTGCAGAGCGTGCACACGCAGGGCTTTTGCCGCGCGCAGTGGCAGGCCGGCATGGTCTCGCTGGCCGCACCGTTGCGCACGCCGGGCGGCGAGCTGTACGCGCTCAACGTGAGCTTTCCGGTGCCGGTGGGTGCGGCGCCCGAGGACGAGGACGGGCATGTCGGTCTGCTGCGGCGGCTGGCCGCCGACATCCAGGCCGCCTGGCGCGGCCAGGCCGATCTCTAGCCGCGCCTCAGGTACACAGGGACATCAGCGCCAGCCAGGCCTGCGCGAGCGCCGGCGAACGCCAGGCCGGCAGCACGGCCGCGCAGGCCAGCGCGAGCGCCAGCAGGCTCCAGGCGTGGCGCCTCATGCCGTGGCCGTGCCGAGTGGCTGGCGCACGAGCGGCCGCTCGTCGATGGGCCAGTGCAGCGCGGCGGCCAGCACGCCCAGCGCCATCGCGACCAGCCAGACCGGGTCGTAGGAATGCGTGGCCTCGTACACGAGGCCGCCCAGCCAGACGCCCAGGAAGCCGCCGAGCTGGTGGCCCAGGAACACGAAGCCGAACAGGGTGCCCAGGTAGCGCACGCCGAAGACCTGGGCCACGATGCCGTTGGTCAGCGGCAGGGTGCCCAGCCACAGGAAGCCCATGGCCGCCGCGAAGGCGTACAGGCTCATCGGCGTGAGCGGCGCCAGCACGAACAAGGCCATGGCCGCGCTGCGCGCGAGGTACACGCCGGCCAGCAGGCGCTTGCGGCTCCAGCGTGCACCCAGCAGGCCCGCGCTGTAGGTGCCGGCCACATTGGCCAGCGCGATCAGGGCCAGCGCGGCCACGCCGTCGGCGGGCCGCATGCCGCGGTCCAGCAGATAGGCCGGCAAATGCGTGGCGATGAAGGCCAGCTGGAAGCCGCAGGCACCGAAGCCCAGGTTCAGCAGCCAGAAGCCGGGCTGCGCAAAGGCCTCGCGCAGGGCTGCGCCGAGCGGCAGCGTGGTTTCGGCCGGCGCGCCCCGGGCGGCCGGGGAGGCCTGGGCCTGGCGGTCGTTGAGCGGCAGGGCCAGCGGCAGCAGCAGCGCGGCCGCGATCGACAGCACCATGAGCGCCGTGGCCCAGCCCCAGCCCATGATCAGGCCCTGCGTGGCGGGCACCAGCGTGAACTGGCCGACGCCGCCCACCGCACCGGCCAGGCCCAGCGCCCAGCCGCGCCGCTCGGGTGCGACGAGCCGGCTCAGCGCGGCATAGACCACGCCGAAGGCCGTGCCCGACAGCGCCACGCCGATGCAGACGCCGGCCCACAGCACGAGCGCGGTCGCGCTGTGGGCCTGGACCATGCCGGCCAGCCCCGCCGCATAGAGCACGAGCCCGGTGGCGACCACGCGGCGTGCGCCGAAGCGGTCGGCCAGCAGGCCCGTGAAGGGCTGGGCCAGGCCCCAGACCAGGTTCTGCACGGCCATCGCGAGCGCGAAGGTCTCGCGCGACCAGCTGCGGTCCTGCGTCATGGGCAGCAGGAACAGGCCCTGCACATGGCGCACGCCCAGCGCCAGGCCCATGACGAGGCCACCGGCCAGGACCAGCACCCAGGCCTGGGTCCACCAGGCGGTGGCGCGTGAAGAAGAGGGGGAAGGCATGCGGGCTCCGGGTTCGGGACGAGGCCGATTGGACGGCAGCGCGGCCGCGGGGTCCAACGACGATTCGGTGCGCTTGCCATGCGTGACGGGAATGGCAGCAGGGAGCGGTGCATGCCGAAGACGGGCCGGGTGCGCGCACAATGGCGCCCATGTCGGTTCCGCTGGCGCGCCTGTCCTCGCTCGACCTGCTCCGCGGCTTCGTCGCGGTCGGCCGGCGCCTGAACGTCACGCTGGCGGCCGAGGACCTGTGCCTCACGCAATCGGCCGTGAGCCGGCAGGTGCACGCGCTGGAAGAGCAGCTGGGCTGCAAGCTGTTCGTGCGCGAACACCGTGGCGTGGCCTTCACGCCCGAGGGCGAGCGCCTGTTCCGCAGCGCCGACGGCGCGCTGCAGCAGCTGCAGGACGTGCTGGGCGAGCTGCGCCGCGCCGAGGAGCGCCGACCCGTCACCGTCACGGCCAGCGTGGGCATCGTGGGCCTGTGGCTGCTGCCGCGCCTGGCCGCGCTGCAGCGCGCGCATCCGCAGCTCGACGTGCGCCTGTCGGCCAGCAACCAGCTCGTCGATCTGCGGGCCGAGGGCATCGACCTGGCGATGCGCTATTGCGCCGCGGCCGATGCGCCGGCCGACGCGGTCCACCTGTTCGACGAGACGCTGGCGCCCGTGGCCCACCCGCGGCTCGTGCAGGAGCTGGCGCGCGATCCCGGTGCGCTCGCGCGCATGACGCTGCTCGAACTCGACGATCCACGGCCCTGGCTGCTGTGGCGCAGCTGGTTGCCGGCGGGGGCCGCGGCACGCGGGCGCCAGCGCCGGGCCATGCTGCGCCTGAACCAGTACGACCAGGTGATCCATGCCGCGCTGGCCGGCCAGGGCGTGGCGCTGGGCCGGCTCGAGCTGCTGCAGCCGCTGCTGGCCGGCGGCCAGCTCGCACTGCTGCCACAGCCACGCGGGCCCCAGCCCAGCCCCTATGCGTTCTGGCTGCTGCAGGCCGATGCGCGGCCGCGGCCCGAGGTGCAGCGCGTGGCCGCCTGGATCCGTACCGAGGCCCAGGCCATGGCCAGCGTCAGCAGGGCCTGAGCCGCCAGCGCTGCGGCGCGGGCAGCTCCAGCCAGCCCAGCGCGGCCGGCCCGCTGCCGCGCAGATGGGTCAGGAAATGCGCGCCGCCGCTCTGCACGCGGTGCCGCTGCCCGGGCTGCAGCACGATGTCGGGGCTGGCGCCCGCGTCGCTGCCGAGCTCGCGCGTGAGCCAGATCCGGCCCGCGCGGCAGTGCAGCACGGTGCCGGCCGGCAGTTCGAGGCGCTGGCACTCGCCGTCCAGCTGCAGTTCGTGGCGCATGGTGGCTCCCAGGGGGCTTGTGGGGATGCCGCCATCGTGCCGGGAAGGCCACGGCCGCGGCATGCGCTTGCGCACCGCCACCCATGATTTCCCCGCATGGCAGCCGGCCGGCCCTGCCGTTAGAGTCGACACCAGGAGACCCCGCCAGCGATGCCATCCCAGCCCCGTCCGCCCACCGGCGCGCCGCCCATCGGCCTGGGACTGGTCTGCTGCCTGGGCCTGTCGCAGATC
>DATKFT010000611.1:0-1943 GCA_035544335.1 Pseudorhodoferax sp. | reverse complement strand
CGGCAGCAGCACGGCGTTCTCGCAGGCGATCAGGCGTGCGGGCACGCGCGGCTCGTCTTCGTACACGTCCAGGCCGGCGCCGGCGATGGTCTTGTTCTCGAGCGCCTCGGTCAGCGCCTGTTCGTCCACCACCGTGCCGCGCGCGATGTTGATCAAAAAGCCCTTGGGACCCAGCGCGGCCAGGATCTCGCGCGAGATCAGGTGGCGCGACTCGGCACCGCCGGCCGCCGCCACGACCAGGAAATCGGCCCAGCGCGCGAGCCCTTCGAGCGTGGACTCGAAGCCGAAGTCCACGTCCGCCACGGGACGGCGGTTGTGGTAGCGCACCTCCATGTCGAAACCGCTCGCGCGGCGCGCGATCACGCGGCCGATGCGGCCCAGGCCCACGATGCCGAGCTTCTTGCCGCTCACGCGCGTGGCCAGCGGATACGGGGCCTTGAGCCAGTCGCCGCGGCGCAGGTAGCGGTCGGAGTCGCTGAAGCGGCGCGCCGCGTCGATGACCAGGCCGAAGGCCGTATCGGCCACGCAATCGTTGAGCACGTCGGGCGTGTAGCCCACCGGGATGCCGCGCGCGCGTGCGGCGGCCACGTCGATCTTGTCGAAGCCGACGCCGAAGCTGGAGATGACGCGCAGGTTCGGCAAGGCCCCGATGGTCTGTGCGTTGATGCCGACGCCGGCACTGGTCACGACCGCGTTGAAGCCTGCGCCCTCGCGCGCGAGAAAGGCCTGGGGGTCGGCTTCATCGGCCAGCCGGTGCACGGCGTAGTCCGTGCTCAGGGTCGTTTCGAGGGCGGGCAGCAGTCTGCCGATCTGGAGGATGCGCGGTACGGTCATGTGACGGGAGTGCAGCAGTGGGTCGTGGAAAGGCCCCGCGCCGAGAACGGGCGGGAGGAAAGCCGGGCGCGTGGAACACGGGGCCGACAGGGCGATCTTGGCACGGGGCGCGCCTGCTCAAGCCAGCGCGGCTTCGGGCGCGTGCGCGATGGCCATGACGGCGGCCGGCGCCAGCGTCTTCATGCGGTGGTCGCTCCAGACCTGGCGCCAGCGGCGCGCGCCCGGCAGGCCGTGGCGCAGGCCCATCATGTGCCGCGCGATCGCGTGCCAGTGCGTGCCGTGTTCGCGCGCTTCGCGCTCCATGTAGCGCAGCAGCTGCTCTTCCACGGATTCGCGCGTGCGCGCCGCGTCGACCGGCTCGCCGAAGAAGGCGCTGTCCCACTGCGCGAGCCACCAGGGGTTGTGGTAGGCCTCGCGGCCCAGCATCGCGCCATCGAGCAGCGCGAGCTGTGCGCCGATCTGCTCCGTGGTCTTGATGCCGCCATTGACCACGATGGACAGCGCCGGGAAGTCGCGCTTGAGCTGGTGCACGAGCTCGTAGCGCAGCGGCGGAATCTCGCGGTTCTCCTTGGGCGACAGGCCCTTGAGCCAGGCATTGCGGGCATGCACGATGAAGGTCTGGCAACCGGCCTGGCTCACGGTGCCCACGAAGTCGCGCACGAAACCGTAGTCCTCCTGCTTGTCGATGCCGATGCGGTGCTTGACCGTGACCGGCACGCTGACCGCATCGACCATGGCCTTGACGCCGTCGGCCACGAGCTGCGGCTCGGCCATCAGGCAGGCACCGAACGCGCCGCGCTGCACGCGCTCGGAGGGGCAGCCGCAGTTCAGGTTGATCTCGTCGTAGCCCCAGGCCTCGCCCAGCCTGGCGCAGTGCGCCAGGTCGGCCGGCTCGCTGCCGCCCAGCTGCAGCGCGACGGGGTGCTCGGTGTCATCGAAGCGCAGGTGCCGGGCCACGTCGCCATGCAGCAAGGCCCCGGTGGTCACCATCTCGGTGTACAGCCGTGCGCGCTTGGACAGCAGCCGGTGGAGGTAGCGGCAATGGCGATCGGTCCAGTCCAGCATGGGAGCCACACTTAACCGCCAGGGTGACAATGTAGCGCTAAGTT
>DATKFT010000610.1:0-3149 GCA_035544335.1 Pseudorhodoferax sp. | reverse complement strand
CGACGCACGCGTGGCCTCCGTGACCCCGTTCTCCAACAACGCCACGATCTGCAGCTACCCCAAGTTCTGCGTGGCCAACGAGCTGCCGCCCGGCTGGGACACGGCCGCGCTGGACCGGCTGTTCGCACAGGTGGCGCCGGGTCAGGTCGTCGACGTGCCGACCGGCGTGGGCTTTTGCATGTACATCCGGCGCGCGGCGCTGGACAGCGTGGGCCTGTTCGACGTCGAGGCCTTCGGCAAGGGCTATGGCGAGGAGAACGATTTCTGCCAGCGCGCCGCCAAGGCCGGCTGGCGCAACCTGCACGCACTGGACACCTTCGTGCGGCACGCGGGTGGCGCCAGCTTCGGCGAGACCAAGAGCGCGCGCGAGATCGCCGCGATGGAGACGCTGCGCCGCATGCACCCGGACTACGAGCGCGAGGTGCACGCCTTCGTCGCCGAGGATCCCGCGCGCGAAGTCCGCCAAGCTGTGGACCTGGCGCGCGTGCGCGCCCCGGGCCTGCCCGTGGTGCTGGCCGTCGTGCACGACCGCGCCGGCGGCACGCTGCGCCATGTGGACGAGCTCGCCGCCAGCCTGCGCGACCAGGCGCGCTTCCTCAAGCTCGCGCCGGGCGGCGACGGCACCGTGCTGCTGAGCCTGCCCGACCCGGCCGAAGCGCTCGCGCTGTCGTTCCGGATTGCTGACGAGATGCCCGCGCTCGTGCAGCTGCTGCAGGACTGCGGCGTCGTGCACCTGCATTACCACCACCTGATCGGCCACAGCCCCGCGGTGCTGGACCTGCCCGCGGTGCTGGGCCTGCCCTACGACTTCACGGCGCACGACTACTACAGCTTCTGCCCGCAGATCTCGCTGACCGACCACCGCAACGCCTACTGCGGCGAGCAGGGCATTGTGCAGTGCACCACCTGCCTGCAGCGCTCGCCGGCGCCGCAGGGCCTGGACATCCAGGCCTGGCGCACGCGCTACGGCAGCTTCGTGACCGGCGCGCGCTACGTGCTGACGCCCAGCCGCGACGCGGCGCGGCGCCTCCTGGCCTACTTTCCCCAGGCCAGCGTGCGCTGCGCGCCGCACACCGATTTCGCACCCGGCGACGCCGGCCCGCCGGCGCAGATGCAGCGGCACCTGCCGGGCCACACGCCACTGCGCGTCGCCGTCATCGGCGCGCTGAGCCCGATCAAGGGCGCCGATGTGCTGGAAGACGTGGCCGTGGCCGCCGCCAAGGCCGGCGCGGCGCTGGACCTGCACCTGCTGGGCTATGCCTACCGCAGCCTGCGCACCCAGCCCAAGGCCCGCCTGACCGTGCACGGCGCCTACGAGGACAAGGACCTGCCACGCCTGCTGCAATGGCTGCAGCCGGACCTGGTCTGGTTCCCGGCGCTGTGGCCCGAGACCTACAGCTACACGCTGAGCGCCTGCCTCAAGCTGGGCCTGCCCGTGGTGGCACCCGACCTGGGCGCCTTCCCCGAGCGCCTGGCCGGCCGCCAATGGACCTGGCTGCGGCCCTGGGACAGCAGCGTGGCGCAATGGATGGAATTCTTCGAGAGCGTGCGCACACAGCATTTCGCGACCGGCATCGCCCCGCCACCCGCCATGGCGCCGGCCGGCGTCGCGTCCGACGTGCTGCTGCGCGACTGGTCCTATCCGCGCGACTACCTGGCGGACGTGGCCCAGCCCGCCGTGCCCGCCGCGCCGGTCCCACCCGAGCGGCTGCTCGCCTACCGCCACGACCGGCCCGATCCGAACGCCCTGGTCTCGCCGCGCGCGCTCAAGCGCCACATGCTGTCCACGCTGGTGCGCCTGCGCGCGGCGCCGGGCCTGCGCCGCGTCAGCCGCTCGATTCCGCTGCGCTGGCAGACCCGGCTGAAGACCTGGCTGCGCGCGTGAGCGACCGCACCCGTCCGGGCCGCGTGCCGCGTGGCATGGCCCGGAGCCTTGAAAGATCTCCATGCACCTGAAGCACTGGCTGCAATCCCTGCGGCCGGGCGCCGACACCCGCTGGTCGGCCGCCCAGATCCGCGACGCCTGGTTCGAGGCGCATTTCCACTACGCGGCCGACGTGGTGGCCGAATGGGTCGGTGCCGAACGGCTGGCCCGGGGCCCCATGCTGGACTTCGGCGTCGGCGACGGCATCACCGGCCTGTCGCTGCTGCTGCGCCATGGCGCCCATTCGGTGCACGGTGTGGACGTGAGCGACACCCACAAGGGCCTGCCCCAGCTGGCCTGGCGCGAGATCGGCCTGGCGCGCCTGCCCGCCACGCTGCGGTTCGAGCGCATCGCACCGGGCCAGGCCTTCGCCCAGGGCCGCAAGTTCGACACCATCATGACCTGGTCCACGTTCGAGCACATCGAGTGGCCCTACATGGACGCCATCCTGCAGAACCTGCATCAGGTGCTGGCCGACGACGGCGTGTTCTTCCTGCAGATCAACCCGCTCTACTACGCGCCGCAGGGCTCGCACCTGGGCCGCTTCCAGCTGCCGGCCTGGGCCCACCTGCGCATGACGCCACAGGAGCTCGAGGACGCCGTGGCCGCCTTCAGCGGGCAGATTCCGCAGGACGAGCTCGAGGAGAACTTCTTCAAGCGCGACTTCGCCTCCTACAAGGACTTCGTGCTCGACGAGTACCGCAAGCTCAACCGGCTGACCACGTCGCAGCTCGTCGAGGCGCTGCAGCGGCACGGCTTCGAAGTCGTGCGCGAGGCCTATGGCAAGGTCGAACAGCTGCCGCCGCCCGAGCTGCTCGAACAGTACAGCCTGCACGACCTGCAGACCGAGGAAGTGCGGCTGCTGCTCAGGAAGCGCTGACGGCCCGCCGCGGCAGCTGCGCGCTGCTCAGGCCGGGTAGACCGCGCCCAGCACGCGCGCGCCGCTTGCGCCCGTCACGCTGGCCAGGCTGCCCGTCAGGCCGCGCACGGTGCGGCTGGCCAGCCAGGCGAAGGCCGCGGCCTCGACCTGCTGCGGCGGCAGGCCGAGCGCCTGCGACGAGACCACGGGCATCTGGGGCAGGCCGGCCTGCAGCCGGCGCATGAGGTCGCCGTTGAGCGCACCACCGCCGCAGACCGCCAGCCGCGCCGCCGCGGGCGCGTGGGCGCGCACGGCATCCACACAGACACCGGCCGTCAAGGCCGCCAGCGTGGCCTGCACGTCGGC
>DATKFT010000609.1:0-2008 GCA_035544335.1 Pseudorhodoferax sp. | reverse complement strand
CCTCGCCCGCGCCGATCCACTGGCCCTGCGTGAGCGTCACGTGCGCGGCCTCGAACGAGCCGGCGCCGGCGCACAGGATGGCGCGCGTGGGCGCGTCCTCGGACGCCAGCACCAGCATGGCCGGCACCACGGCGGCCGGGTCCAGCGCGCGCAGCACCTCGGGCGTCATGAGGTCCTCGGTCATGCGCGTGGCCGCCGTGGGCGCCAGGCTGTTGACGCGGATGCCATGCTTGGCGCCTTCGATGGACAGCGTCTGCATGAGGCCGACCAGCGCCATCTTGGCCGCGCCGTAGTTGGCCTGGCCGAAGTTGCCGTACAGGCCCGAGGACGAGCTGGTCATGACGATGCGGCCGTACTTCTGCTCGGTCATGAACGGCCACACGGCCTTGCAGCAGTGCACGGCGCCCATCAGGTGCACGTCCATCACGAGGCGGAAGTCGGCCAGCTCCATCTTGGCGAAGCTCTTGTCGCGCAGGATGCCGGCGTTGTTGACCAGGATGTCCACGCGGCCCCAGGCGTCCACCGCCTGGCGCACCATGCCGGCCACGGCCTCGTAGTCGGTCACCGAGGCGCCGCTGGCCAGGGCCTGGCCGCCGGCCGCGACGATCTCGTCGGCCACGGCCTGGGCCGCGCTGGCCGAGCCGCCGCTGCCGTCGCGCGCGCCACCCAGGTCGTTGACGAGCACCTTGGCGCCGCGGCGCGCCAATGCCAGCGCATGTTCGCGGCCCAGGCCGCCGCCGGCGCCCGTGACGATGGCCACCCGGCCGTTGAAATCCAGACCCATTCGTGCCTCCTTGGCGATGCAAGCTAGGCGACAGCGCCGGCTCCCAGCCTCTGGTAGCCTGTTGCGCGCCGCAAACAAAACCCCTCGGGCAAGCGCTGCGCACTGGCCCGCCCCTCGAGGGAACACTTTTGATCCCGGGACAGCCCGGCGACCGAAAAGCCGCGCAACTGTACTGGACTGGAGACAAGGGAAGCCCCATGGAATTGAACCTGCAAGCCGTCGACACCCCGCCACGCGCGGCCTCCACCGTGGTCATGCTGCGCGACAGCGCGGCCGGCCCCGAGGTGCTGCTCATGAAGCGCCACGGCCTGTCCGACGTGCTGGGCGGCGCCTACGTGTTCCCGGGCGGCAAGCTCGACGCGGCCGACGCCGAACTCGACGCCGCACAGCACCTCGACCAGGCCAGGCCCGCGCTGCACGCGAGCCTGCACGACGCCGAACTCGACGCGGCCCGCGCCGCGGGCCTGTACGTGGCCGCCGTGCGCGAAGCCTTCGAGGAAGCCGGCGTGCTGCTGGCCGAGACCCAGGACGGCGGCGTGCCCGACCTCGTGCGGGCCACCGCGCTGCTCAAGGACGGCATGCCCTTCAACAGCCTGCTGGCCGAGCTGGGCCTCAAGCTGCAGACGCGCCGACTCGCGCCCTGGTCGCGCTGGATCACGCCGCGCGTGCCCTCGGTCATGAGCAAGCGCTTCGACACGCGCTTCTTCGCCGCCGTCGTGCCGCCCGACCAGGTCGCGCAGCACGACGACCACGAGACCACCGAAAGCACCTGGCTGTCGCCACGCGCCGCGCTGCAGCGCTACTGGGACCGCGAGATCGAGATGGCGCCGCCGCAGATCATGACGCTGGCCCAGCTGTCGCGCTACGCGACGGCCGAGGCCGCCGTGCAGGCCGCGCGCGCCTGGCGCCCGCCGCTGATCCAGCCCGAGAGCATCGAGGACGGCGGCACGCGCGTGGTGTGCTACCCGGGCGACGCCTGCCACCCGGTTCGCGAACGCGCCATGCCCGGGCCGCTGCGGCTGCGCTGGCACAACAAGCGCTTCGAGCCGCAGGACGGTTTCGAGGCGCTGTTCAACTGAAGCGCGGTCTCCGGGAGCGCAGCGCGGCAGCGCGGCGCGCCAGGGCGCCGCGAGCACGGATCGGCGCCGGCGGTTAGGATCTGGACCCCCACCGGCTTGCCATCGCGCCCATGCTGCAAACACCTCCCTCGTTCACGCCGCTGCT
>DATKFT010000608.1:0-3179 GCA_035544335.1 Pseudorhodoferax sp. | reverse complement strand
CGAGGGCGACGGCGGGGCCGAGTTTCTCGATCCATCTGCCCGTCGAGGGGGCGCCGCGGAAACGGTGGCCATGCCGCTGCGCTGGCCGTGACCATGTGGCGCGCGGTCTGCATCGCAAGGCGCGTCGCGGGCCATCCGCACCGGATCGTGGACCGGGGTCCCTGCTACCCGGGGAGATGCACGCCCTGGCTGCGCAACACCGGCCTGTATCAACGGGTCATGGGAGCCCAGCACTCCTGCCGCCACTGGGTGCCAGCGCCCCAGAACCACCCGCCTTGCATCCAGATTGAGGATGGATGCCGCGTTCCCCCAGTTGACAATTTATGGGTTGATCTTAAATTGCAACAAAAAGTGGAGGGCACCCGTTCAGTGCTTGCGCATTGAATGAATGCTGCGATGTCGGTAGGGACGTGCTTGGAGCGGCATGCGCAAGTCGTATTTCCCGTGGATCTGGGCGCTCGCGCTTTTTGCGGCTGGCTGTGTTGCGGCGTCGCTCGCGACAGGTCGTCTGGCGGCGGTCCAACGCCAGCAGAAGGAAGCGCGCTTCGAGGAGGTGACGGACGCGGCCGTCCAGAACGTCCTGGACCGCATCCATGTGTACGAGTACGGCCTGCGCGGCGCCCGTGGCGCGTTGGTGGCGGTGGGCCCTGACCAGGCGACGCGCAGGCGCTTTCGCAACTATGCGATGTCGCGCATCCTGGAGCATGAGTTTCCTGGCGCGCGTGGCTTCGGCTTCATCCGCCGGGTCCCGCAGCCAGAGCTTGAGGCGTTCACTCGACGGGCACGCGCAGACGAGAACCCCACTTTCGCCGTCCGCCAGCTCGCACTGCACGACGACGATCTGCTGGTCATCGAGTACATCGAGCCGGAGGCGAGCAACCAGGAAGCCATCGGTCTGGATGTCGCCTCCGAGGTGCGGCGCCGCAGCGCCGCACACGAAGCCTTGCGCAGCGGCACGCCGACACTCTCGCGTCCCATCACCCTGGTCCAGGCGAGCGGCCAGCCCGAGCAAGGCCTGCTCTTCCTGATTCCGCTCTACCAGCCGGACGCGCAGGTGGCGACGCCCGAAGAACGCTGGCAGGCCAGCGTCGGTCTCGTCTACGCCCCGCTGGTCATCGACGAAATACTGGCCAGCATGGACATGCGCCACAGCGAGCTCGCGTTCGCGCTGCTCGACGCGGATGCGCAGAAGACGCCGCAGCGTTTCTATGCGGGAGCCGGCTGGGAGGAGCCGGCGGCCGATGGGCTCCAGCGCCGCGTGCAGCTTTCCCTCTATGGGCGCCAATGGCTTGTGGAGTTCAAGGCGATGCCCAGCTTCGTCGCCAGTCTCGGGTTGATCGACCCCAAGACGGCGTTGCAAAGCGGTGTCGCCACCTCCGGTGTGCTCGCGATCCTGCTGTACATGGGCCTGCTGAGCATCCAGCAGCGACGCCAGGCCGCGCTCGACAACGCACGCATGGCCGCCATTGCCGAAAGCGTCAGCGACGGCATCGTCGGCCTGGATGCGCAGCAGCGCGTGATGAGCTGGAACCGTGCAGCCGAGCAGATCTTTGGCCGAACCGCGGCCGAAGCCCTGGGCCGCCCGTTCCGCGAACTCCTGCCGGCGGATGCCGGCGTGGACACTGTGACACGGCTCAAGATCGTACGCCCCGGCGACGGCGAAGAACTCGACCTGGATCTGACGCGTGCGCCCGTGCGTGCCCACGGTGGCGGCGTGCTCGGAACAGCGGTGACGGTGCGCGATGTCACGGTGCAGCAAAGCGCCGACGAGCGCTTCCGGCTGGCGGTCGATGCCGCCCCCACCGCCATGCTGATGGTGGACAGCGACCAGCGTGTGGTCCTGGCCAACCGCAAGGCCGAAGACCTGTTCGGCTACCGCGAGACACAGCTGCTCGGCATGCCCATCGACACACTGGTGCCCGGGCGTTACCGCAGCCGTCACGCGCACGACTTCAGCCAGTACATGCAGCAGCCCCGGGCGCGGCCCATGGGACAGGGCCGACCGCTGTTCGCGCTGCACAAGAACGGCCGCGAGATCCCGGTGGAGATCGGCCTGAGCCCGGTGCGCACGCGGCACGGTCTGACCGCACTGGCCACCATCACCGATGTCTCACAGCGTTGGGCCCTGGAGATGCAGCTGCAGGCCACGCTGCAGCGGCTGCAGATGGCCGTGGGCATGGCGGGGCTCGGTGTGTGGGTCCGGCGATTGGTCGACGACCAGATGATCTGGGACGAGCGCATGTACACGATCTACGGCGTGCCGCCAGCGCAGCGCGAGCATGTGCGCTGCATGGACCTGTGGAGTGCGCGCGTGCATCCCGAGGACCGCGCGATGGTCGAGGACAGCCTGCAGCGTCACCTGGACAACGAGGCGCCTTTCGATCCGGTGTTCCGGATCCGGCTCGCGTCGGGCGAGCTGCGCTACATCCAGGCCGCGGCCATCGTCGAGCGCACGGCCCATGGCGAGCCGGTGCAGATCGTGGGCATCAACCGCGACATCACGGACCAAAAGAGCGCAGAAACCCGGATCCTGGAGCTCAACAGTTCGCTGGAAGACCAGGTGGAGCGGCGCACGCAGCAGCTGCATGAAGCCTTGCTGGCCGCCGAGACGGCCACGCGCGCGAAGTCCGAGTTCCTTGCCAACATGAGCCATGAAATCCGCTCGCCGATGAACGCCATCCTCGGGCTGTGCTATCTGCTGGAGCGGGAGCTGCTGCCTGCCGCATCGCGCGACATGGTGCTGCGCATCCAGGGCGCCGGCCGTGCTTTGCTGGGCATCATCAACGACATCCTGGACCTGTCCAAGATCGAGGCGCACCGGCTGGACCTCGAACGCACCCCCTTCCACCTCTCGGAGGTGCTGGACAACCTGGCATCGATCATGGCCTCGTCGCTGGGCGACAAGCCTGTCGAGCTGGTCGTGGGCCCGGCCCCCGCAGGCGCGGAGCACCTGGTCGGCGACAGCCTGCGCCTGAGCCAGGTGCTGGTCAACCTGGCGAGCAACGCGATCAAGTTCACAGCCCAGGGGGAGGTCGTCGTGCACATCGACCGTGTCGATGATGGCGCGGTGCCCGAACGCGTCACGCTGCGCTTCACCGTCCGCGACACGGGTGTCGGGATTCCGATCGACAAGCAGGCTGGATTCGAGGTAGTAGTTGTCGAAGCGGACGCCGAAGGCC
>DATKFT010000607.1:0-5781 GCA_035544335.1 Pseudorhodoferax sp. | reverse complement strand
CGACCAGGGCCAGCGCGCCCGTGGGCCGGGCCAGCGTGTCCAGGCCGTCGCGCAGGCCATGGCCCACCCCCTCGGCCACCGCATAGGCCAGGTCGGCGCGCGTGTGGGCGCTCGTGAGGCCGAAGAACACGCCGCGGGCCTGGGCGTCGTTGTGGGGCGAGCGTTCACCGGACAGGTAGGGCAGGAACAGCGGTGCCCGCGCGCGCGCCGCCGCATCGAGCGAGGCGGCGGCGCCGAAGAAGTTGGGCAGGTCGCTGAAGGCCAGGCTGCGCAGGGCCCAGTCCACGCTGGCGGCGGCCGACAGCATGACCGCCATCTGGTGCCAGCGCTGCGGCAGCGCGTGGCAAAAGGCGTGCACGGCGCGCGCCGGGTCCGGCGCGAAGCCCTCCGTGCACAGGAAGACCACGCCCGAGGTGCCCAGCGAGACGAAGCCCTGCCCGGGCGCCACCAGGCCCATGCCGACCGCGCTGGCCGCGTTGTCGCCGCCGCCGCCGGCGATCGGGATGCCTGCCGCCAGCCCCCAGCGCTGCGCGAGTTCGGGCCGCAGCCGCGCCGACAAGGCCGAGCCCTCCACGAGCCGCGGCATGTGCGCGCGCGTGAGCCCGCAGGCGGCCAGCATGCGGTCGGACCAGTCGCGCCGCGCCACGTCCAGCCACAGCGTGCCCGAGGCGTCGGACATGTCGCTCACGGCTTCGCCGCAAAGGGTCAGGCGCAGCCAGTCCTTGGGCAGCAGCACGCGCCGCGTGCGCGCGAAGACCTCGGGCGCGTGCGTGCGCAGCCACAGCAGCTTGGGCGCCGTGAAGCCCGGCATGGCCAGGTTGCCCGTGATCTGGCCGAGTTCGGGCACGGCCTGCGTGAGCGCCGCGCATTCGGCCGTGCTGCGCGCATCGTTCCAGAGCATGGCCGGGCGCAGCACGGCGTCCTGCGCGTCCAGCAGCACGGCACCGTGCATCTGGCCCGACAGGCCGATCGCGCGCACGCCGCGCAGCGCATCGGCATGGCGCTCGCGCAGCGCGGCCATCACCTGGTCCAGCGCTTCGGCCCAGTGGGCGGGGTCTTGCTCAGCCCATTGCGGACGGGGCCGCTGCACCGTGAGCGGCGCGTGCGCAATGCCGACGACACGGTGGTCGTCGGCCAGCAGCAAGGCCTTGAGTTCGGAGGTGCCGAGGTCCAGTCCCAGGTACATGTCGGTCGTCCATTGCGCTGCATGCCCCCGGGGGCACGCGCGCTGCGGGGAAAGGCGCGCACGCAGAGTGCGCGCAAAAAGGGGACATCATGCCGCCCCGCCGAAGCGGCTCTCGGCCTGGCGCCGGAATTCGGTCGGCGTCACGCCCTTGAGTTCGAGGAAGCGGCGGTTGAAGTTGGCCACGTTGTTGAAGCCGACCTGGTAGCAGATGTCGGCCACGAACTGGTCGGTCTGCATCAGCAGCCGGCAGGCGCTGTTGATGCGCACCATGTTCACGAAGTCGGTGAAGCTGTTGCCCGTGGCGCGCTTGAAGAAGCGCGACAGCCGGCTCTCGCTCATGCCCAGCTCCACGGCCAGGTCCGCCAGGCTCACGGAGGCGCTGAGGTCGCCCGTGATGCGGTCGACCACGCGGTTGATCTGGTCGAGCTCGCCCTCGCCTTCGGCGCCCTGGATCTGCACGGTGGACAGCAGCCGGTAGTCGCTGCATTGGGCCAGGTCGGCCAGGTAGGCGCAGAAATGCCCGAAGCGGCGCACGCCGCGCGTGGCCTTGACGGCCTGCCAATGCGCATGCGCGCGCTCGGACATGCCGAAGAACTCGATGCCATGCCGCGCGCGCTGCAGCAGCGCCATGACCTCGCGCAGCTCGGGCAGCTCGTGCGCGGCGCGCTCGAGCGGCGCATGCTCGAACTGGATCACGAGGTCGCGCTCGGCCACGCCGCCCCCCGCGTCCAGCGAGATCCAGTTGTGCGGCAGGCGCGGCCCGCACAGCACGAGGTGGCCGGGCTCGAACTGGCCGATCCAGTCGCCCACGAAGGCCTTGCCCGAGGTGCAGGTGATCAGGTGCAGCTCGTACTCGTCGTGGAAATGCCAGCGCGCCAGCGGCGTCGGAAAGCCGTGGGCCAGGCAGCGCACGAGGCCGCCGTCCTCGGGCACCTCGTAGCCCAGCGCCGGCGAGCGCGCGAACGCGCCCTCCAGCTCGGGCTGGCGCTGGCGGGGGCGCGGACGTGCCGGGCTGGCCATGGCGTTCAGGCCGTGGCGGCCTGCTGCTGCAGCGCCTCGACCGCCTCGCGGTGTGGCGGGTCGGCACCTTCGCGCGCGCAGTTCAGCGCGGCGGCCGTGGCCGCGAAGCGCAGCACGGCGGCCCAGGCCGGGCCCGGCAGCGTGGCCAGCGCGGCGGCGCTGTCCACGCCCTGGTCCTGCAGGGCCACCGACAGCGCCGCGCCGAAGGTGTCGCCCGCGCCGATGGTGTCGACCACCTGCACGGGCGGCGGGCGCACGGCGAGCGGCACCTGGCCGCTGCGGTACAGCGTGGCGCCATCGGCGCCGCGCGTGAGCAGCACCGCGACCGGTCCGGCACGCAGCCAGGTCTGGGCCGCGGCCTGCGGCGAGTGCTCGGGCGCCAGCAGCGCACAGTCCTCGTCGCTGAGCTTGAGCAGCTCGCACTCGGCGATGCAGGCCGCGCAGCGCGCGCGCCAGGCCGCCAGGTCTTCGATGAGGCCGGGCCGTGCATTGGGGTCGAACACGCGCAGCCGCTGGCCGCGCTGCGCGCGCACGAAGTCCAGCACGCGCCGGCCCGCGGGCTCGCGCGTGAGCAGGTTGGAGCCGTAGTGCAGCCAGCGGCAGCTCTCGGGCAGGCCGGGCAAGGGATCGGGCGCCCACAGCGTGTCGGCCGTGCCCTGCATCGAGAACGCGTAGCGGTTGGTCTGCGCCGTGCGTTCCACGAAGGCCAGCGTGCTCGGCGCGGCGCTGCGCAGCACGAACTCGGTGGCGATGCCGTTGGCCTGCAGATGGGCCAGCAGGCGTTCGCCGAACAGGTCGGTGGACAGCTGCGTGAGGTAGCCCACGGCCGCGCCCAGGCGCGCCGCGGCCACGGCACCGTTGAGCAGCGCGCCGCCCACATGGCCCTGGAAGCGCAGGTCCGCACCCGGCATGGCCGTGAAATCGATCAAGGCCTCGCCGAGGAAGGCGATGCGAAAGCTCATGCGGCGCTCCTGCCCGCCACGAAGGCGGCCACGCGCGCCCCCGCCACGCGCAGCGCGGCCAGCAGGCGTGCGTCGCCGGCCAGATCGCCCCAGAGCTGGCGGTCGGCCGCCAGCGCGGCCTCGGGGTCGGCCGCGGCGCAGATCGCGTGGGCCACGGCCGGGTCCATGCCCTGGTCCTGGTAGGCATAGGGCAGCCGGCCGGCATGCCAGCGCTGCAGGAAGGCCAGGAACAGCGCGGGCAGCATGGCCACGGCGGCGACGGGCTCGCCGGCCGCCAGCCGCTCGCGCAGCGTGGGCGCGATGAAGCCCGGGATCTTGGCGAAACCGTCGGCCGCCACGCGCTGGTTGGTGTCGCGGATCGCGGGGTTGGAAAAGCGCTCCAGCACCACGTCGCGGTAGGCCGGGAGGTCCACCGGGCTGGCGTGGCCGGGTCGGTGCAGGCAGGGAATCACGTCGTCGCTCACGTAGTCGTAGGCCAGCTGGCGGATCTCCGCATCGAGCGTGCCTTCGTGGATGTACTGCAGGCCCGCCAATGTACCCGCCCAGGCGATGGCGCTGTGACTGGCATTGAGGATGCGGATCTTGGCCTCTTCGTAGGGCTGGACCGAGCGCACGAGTTCCACGCCGGCCTGCTCCCAGGCCGGCCGGCCGGCCGCGAAGTCGTCCTCGATGACCCACTGGATGAAGCTCTCGCCCGTGACGGCGGCGGCGTCGTCCATGCCCGTGGCGGCCAGCACGCGCGCGCGCAGCTCGGGTGGCGGGCGCGGCGTGATGCGGTCGACCATGGCGTTCGGGCAGGTGGTGTTCCGGCGTGTCCAGGACGCCAGCGGGCCCTCGCCCGCGGCCTGCAGGAAGTCCAGCAGCGCGGCGCGGAAACGCTCGCCGTTGTGGCGCAGGTTGTCGCAGTTCAGCAGCGTGAGCGGGCCCGCGCCCACCGCGCGGCGCGCGCGCAGGATCGCGGCCACGGCGCCGTAAATGGTCTCGCCGGCCTCGCCGCGGCGCGCGCGCGCGATGTCGGCCGCCAGCTCGGGCAGCGCGGGGTCCAGCCGGTGCGCAGAGTCCAGGTAGTAGCCGGCCTCGGTGACCGTGAACGAGACGATGCGCGTGGTGGCGTCGGCACCGCGCGCGACCATGGCGACCAGGCCCGGTACGTAGGGGATCACCTCGCGGATGGCCGTGATGCGCTCGTAGCGGCGTACGCCGGCCGGCGTGACGGTTTCCAGCGTGTAGGCGCCGTGCTGGTCGGCCAGCGCCTGCACCACGCCGGCCATGTCGGGCCGGATGTTGCAGCCGGCCAGCTGCCAGCGGCGGTCGCCCGCATCCAGCAGGCGCTGCAGGTAGACGGCCTGGTGGGCGCGGTGGAAGGAGCCCAGGCCCAGGTGCAGGATGGTGAACGGGGTCATTTCAAGCTGTGGCCAGCGCGCGGCCGTCGCGGTGGAACAGGTGCAGCACGGCCGGGTCGATCTCCACGCCGACCTGGTCGCCCTCGGCCAGCTGCGTGCGCGCGTTCTGGCGCGCGACCAGGTTCACGCCGTTCACGTCCACATGGATCAGCGTGTCCGCGCCCAGCGCCTCGATCAGGTCCACGCGGCCCTGCAGGCCGCTCAGCGTGCCCGGCAGCACGCGCACGCCTTCGGGCCGCACGCCCAGGAAACCGTCGGCGGGCAGCCGGCCCTGCGTGAGCGTGGCGATGGCCGGCAGCGCCTGCGCCGGCAGCATGTTCATGGACGGCATGCCGATGAACTGCGCGACGAACTGGTTGGCCGGCCTGTCGTAGAGGTCCAGCGGCGAGCCGACCTGCTCGATCAGCCCGTCCTTGAGCACGACGACCTTGTCCGCAAGCGTCATGGCCTCGACCTGGTCGTGCGTGACGTAGATCGTGGTGGCGCCCAGCGACTCGTGCAGCTTCTTGATCTCCACGCGCGTGTTGCCGCGCAGCGCAGCGTCCAGGTTGGACAGCGGCTCGTCGAACAGGAAGACCTTGGGCGCGCGCACGATCGCGCGGCCGATGGCCACGCGCTGGCGCTGCCCGCCCGAGAGTTCCTTGGGCGTGCGCTGCAGGTAGTTGCTCAGGTTCAGCTGCGCGGCCGCGCGCTCGACCTTTTTGCGGATCTCGGCCGCATCGACCTTGGCCAGCTTGAGCGCGAAGGACATGTTGTCGTACACGCTCATGTGCGGGTACAGCGCATAGCTCTGGAACACCATGGCCAGGTCGCGCTTGCCCGAGGCCGTATGGGTGATGTCGCGGCCGTCCAGCAGGAACTGGCCGCCGCTCGTGGGTTCCAGTCCCGCGATGAGCCGCAGCAGCGTGGACTTGCCGCAGCCCGACGGACCGACGAAGACGATGAACTCGCCCTTCTCGATCGCCAGGTCGACGCCCTTGATGATGTGCGCGTCGCCGAAGCTCTTGCGGATGTCCTTGAGTTCGAGGAATGCCATGTCGTCGTCTCCTTCCTGCTTTACTTGACGGCGCCGAAGGTCAGGCCTTGCACCAGTTGCTTCTGCGAGAACCAGCCGAACACCACGATCGGCGCGATGGCCATCAGCGAGGCGGCCGAGAGCTTGGCCCAGAACAGGCCTTCGGGGCTGGAGTAGGACGCGATCAGCGTGGCC
>DATKFT010000606.1:0-3876 GCA_035544335.1 Pseudorhodoferax sp. | reverse complement strand
GCGCCGACGCCGGCCGAGCCGTAGTTCAGGCGCCCGGGCCTGGCCTTGGCCGCGGCGATCAGGTCGTTCACGTTCTGGAACGGCGAATCGGCCTTGACCACCAGGATGTTGGGCACCGTCATCGCGATGCCCACGGGCGTGAAGTCCCGGACCGGGTCGTAGCCCAGCTGCTTGTACAGGTGGACGTTGACCGCGTTGGGCGAGACCGAGGCCATCAGCAGCGTGTAGCCGTCGGGCTTGGCCTGCGCGGCGACCTGGGTGCCGATGTTGCCGGCCGCGCCGGTCCGGTTGTCGATGAACACCGACTGGCCCAGGCGCGCGGACAGCGGCTGCACGAGCAGGCGCGCCGCGCCGTCGACCCCGCCGCCGGCCGGGAACGGGACCACGAGCCGGATGGCCTGCGCGGGATAGGTGGGATCGGCCCCGCTGCTGGCAGCGGCTGCGGCCAGCACGGCGCCCAGGGCCAGCCTGGCCCATTGGATCTGTCTCATGTCATCTCTCTGCGGTGGATGGCGCGGCGGCCGCGGTCTGGCGCGGCCCCGTCGCCGGAAGGAACGGGTGGGCGGCTCAGACCTTGGCCAGCGCGGCCACGACCGCGGCGCCCATCTCCTGGGTGCCCACGCGCGTGCTGCCGCTCTGGAAGATGTCGCCGGTGCGCAGGCCGTCGGCCAGCACGCGGCGCACGGCGCGCTCCACGCGCGCGGCCTGCTCTTCGCGGCCGAAGGACAGGCGCAGCAGCATCGCCACCGACAGGATCGCGGCCAGCGGGTTCGCGAGGTTCCTGCCCGCGATGTCGGGCGCCGTGCCATGCACGGGCTCGTACAGGCCGAAGTGGCCGGCCGCCAGCGAGGCCGAGGGCAGCATGCCGATGGAGCCGGTCAGCATGGCCGCGGCGTCCGACAGGATGTCGCCGAAGATGTTGCCCGTGACGATCACGTCGAACTGCTTGGGTGCGCGCATGAGCTGCATGGCGGCCGCGTCGACGAACAGGTGGCTCAGTTCGACATCGGGGTAGTCGCGGCCCACGCGCGTGACGGTGTCGCGCCACAGCTGCATGACCTCGAGCACGTTGGCCTTGTCGACCGAGCACAGCCTGCGCTTGCGCGCGCGGGCGGTGCGGAAGGCCACGTGCGCGATGCGCTCGACCTCGGGCTCGGAGTAGCGCATGGTGTTGAAGGCCTCGCGCTCGCCGGCCGCGTTGACGCCGCTGCCGCGCGGCTCGCCGAAGTACACGTCGCCCGTGAGCTCGCGCAGGATCAGCAGGTCCAGCCCGTCGACCACCTCGGGCTTGAGCGTGGAGGCGCCGATCAGTTCGGGGAACAGGAAGGCCGGCCGGAAGTTGGCGAACAGGCCCAGTTCCTTGCGCAAACGCAGCAGGCTGGCGCCCGGGCGCATCATGAACGGGATGGCCTCGTCGCCGGGCATGCCGGCCGCGCCGAACAGGATGGCGTCGGCCTGGCGCGCGATGGCGCTGGTGGCGGGCGGCAGCGGGTCGCCCGCGCTGTCGATGCCGGCCTGGCCGATGGCGGCGTGCGCGAGCTCCAGCGGTTGCGCCGGGCCCACCACGGCCTGCAGCACCTTGAGCGCCTGCGCGGTCACCTCGGGGCCAATGCCGTCGCCCGGCATCACTGCGATCTTCATGTCGAAAAGCCTTTCTGTGCTCTAGATGAACAGGTCGGCGTCCGCTGCGCGGCGCCGCTCGAAGTCCTCGATGCGCTGGCGCTGGGCCAGCGTGTAGTCGATCTCGTCCAGGCCCTGCAGCAGGCACAGCCGCGGGAAGGGATCGATGTCGAAATGCGCAACGCCGCACGACCAGCTGACGGTCTGCGCCTGCAGATCCACGCACATGCGGCTGCCGGGTGCGGCCAGCAGCCCGGCCAGCATGGCCTGCACCACGTCCTCGGGCAGCCGCACGGGCAGCAGCCCGTTCTTGAGCGCGTTGGAATAGAAGATGTCGCCGAAGCTTGGCGCGACCACGGCGCGGAAACCGCCGTCGTGCAGCGCCCAGACCGCGTGCTCGCGCGAGGAGCCGCAGCCGAAGTTGCGGTCCGCGACCAGGATGCCGGCCTGTGCGTACACCGGGTCGTTGAGCACGAAGTCGCGGCGCCGTGCGCCCGTGGCGTCGTGCCGCACGTCATGGAACAGGTAGCGGCCGAAGTTGTCGGAACGCGGTTTCTGCAGGTACAGCGCGGGCACGATCTGGTCGGTGTCCACGTTGCTGCGGGCCAGCGGTGCGGCCACCGCGTCGACTTGGGTGAAGGCTTGCATCGGACAGTGCTTGGGCGTCGGTGAAAAGGTCTCAGCGCGCGGCCAGCAGGGTGCGCACGTCGGTCAGGCGGCCCGTGACGGCGGCCGCAGCCGCCATCGCCGGGCTCATGAGGTGGGTGCGCGAGCCCGGCCCCTGGCGGCCCACGAAGTTGCGGTTGGAGGTCGAGGCGCAGCGCTGGCCGGCCGCCACCTGGTCGCCATTGGTGCCCAGGCACATCGAGCAGCCCGCATGCCGCCACTGCAGGCCGGCGGCGCGGAAGACCGCGTCCAGCCCCTCGGCCTCGGCCTGCTGCTTCACAAGGCCCGAGCCGGGCACGACCCAGGCCTCCACGCCCGCGGCCACGCGGCGGCCCCGCACCACCGCGGCGGCGCTGCGCATGTCCTCGATGCGGCCATTGGTGCACGAGCCGATGAACACGCGGTCCACGGCCACCTCGGTCAGCGCCTGGCCGGGCGCCAGGCCCATGTAGGCCAGCGTGCGCTGCAGGGCCTCGCGGCGCTCGGCACTGCCCGCCTGCGCCGGATCCGGCACCCGGCCGTCGATCGGCAGCGCGTCCTCGGGGCTGTTGCCCCAGGTGACCATGGGCGCGATCTCGCCGGCCTGCAGCCGCAGCTCCTGGTCGAACACGGCGCCGTCGTCGCTGGGCAGCCGGCGCCATTGCGCCACGGCGCGGTCCCAGGCGGCGCCCTGCGGCGCCTCGGGGCGGCCGGCGAGCCACTGGAAGGTGGTGTCGTCGGGCGCCACCATGCCGGCGCGCGCACCGGCCTCGATCGACATGTTGCACACCGTCATGCGGCCGGCCATCGACAGCGCGCGGATCGCCTCGCCGGCGTACTCGATCACGTGGCCGGTGCCGCCCGCCGCGCCGATGCGCGCGATGACGGCCAGGATGATGTCCTTGGCCGAGACACCCTCGGCGAGCCGGCCGTCGATGACGATGCGCAGCGTGCGCGGCCGGCGCTGCCACAGGGTCTGCGTGGCCAGCACATGCGCGACCTCCGAGGCGCCGATGCCGAAGGCCAGCGCGCCCAGCGCGCCATGCGTGGCGGTGTGGCTGTCGCCGCAGACGATCACGCTGCCCGGCAGGCTCAGGCCCTGCTCGGGCCCCACGACGTGCACGATGCCCTGGCGCAGGTCCTCCAGGCCAAAGAAGCGGATGCCCGCGGCCGCGCTGTCGTCGTGCAGGGCCTGGGCCATGGCACGCTTCTCGGCGTCGGCGATGTCGGCCAGCACGCGCGAGCCGGTCGGCACGTAGTGGTCGGGCGTGGCGAAGGCGCGCTCGGGCCGGCGCACCGGCAGGCCGCGCTGGCGCAGCATCTGGAAGGCCGGCGCCGAGCCGTCCTGCACGAGGTGGCGGTCCACGTAGAGCAGGCTCTGGCCGTCGTCGCGCTGCATGACGACATGCGGCTCCCAGATCTTGTCGAACAGCGTGCGCGGAGAGGATGCGGCGGAGGTTTCAGGGGGCATGGCGCAAAGGATGGGGCGGTCGTGGCGGGGCAAACGGTGCAGCTCAGTCGAGCTTGACCCCGGACAGGCGGACGATCTCGGCATAGCGCTGCGTTTCGCTGGCCATGAAGCGGCCGTAGTCCTCGGGCGTGCCGCCGCCG
>DATKFT010000605.1:0-5235 GCA_035544335.1 Pseudorhodoferax sp. | reverse complement strand
GTAGTCCTCGGCGGTCTTCTTCATCTTGCGCAGGATGTCGGCCGAGACCTGCTGGGCGGAGATCTTGTTGCCGCGCACCTCGACCCAGGCGTCGCCGTTGTCGGCGGCCACGATCTTGTAGGGCATCAGGTCGATGTCCTTTTGCACTTCCTTCTCGGTGAACTTGCGACCGATCAGGCGCTTGACCGCGTACAGGGTGTTCTTGGGGTTGGTCACGGCCTGGCGCTTGGCCGAGGCGCCGACCAGCACCTCGCCGTCTTCCTGGTAGGCCACGATGGACGGCGTCGTGCGCGCGCCCTCGGAGTTCTCGATGACCTTGGGGGTGCTGCCTTCGATGATGGACACGCAGCTGTTCGTGGTGCCCAGGTCGATGCCGATGATTCTTGCCATGTTGTTTCTCCTGCGATTCCTGAGGTATTGAGGTGACGGTGGGCGCTTGGCCACGGGGCGGCGCCGACTGTTGCTAACTTGTGGATAACCGGGTGGGATTCAAGGGGTTTGCAGTGGATTGCCTGTGCAGATCACGGCTTCACTGCGGCGCGGCCACCGTCACCAGCGCCGGGCGCAGCATGCGCTCGGCGATCAGGTAGCCCTTTTGCAGCACCGTGACCACGGTGTTGGGTTCCTGCTGCGTGCCCGGCACCATGCTGATGGCCTGGTGCAGGTTGGGGTCGAACTTCTCGCCGGCGGCCGGGTTGATCTGCACCACCTTGTTGCGCTCCAGCGCGCTTTTGAGCTGGCGCAGCGTGGCCTCGGAGCCTTCGCGGACCTGGGCCACGGTGGCGTCGGTGTGCGACAGGCCGGTTTCCAGGCTGTCCATGACGGGCAGCAGGCTTTCCGCAAAGCCCTCGACGGCGAACTTGCGCGACTTGGCGATCTCTTCCTCGGCGCGGCGGCGGGCGTTTTCCGCCTCGGCCTTGGCGCGCAGGAACTGGTCTGCGAGGTCGGCGCTCTTGGCCTTGAGGGCGGCCAGTTCGGCCTGCGCCTGGGCCAGCAGGTCGGCTTCGTTGGCGAATGCAGCGGCTTCGCGCTCCTCGGGGCTGAAGGGAGCGGCCTTGTCGTTCGGTTGGGTCGGTTCAGTCATGCTCTTGGAGGCTTGGAAAAAGTCACAACGCAGCGGAGGTGGGGATTGACCCTGTCAATTCAAGGGTCGTCCGCGCAAAACACCGCAAGGAGACGAAAAAAAGCCGGCGAAGCGCCGGCCTGCGCGGTGCTGGCCGGGCTCAGGACACCGCCAGCAGTTCCACGTCGAACTTGAGCGTGGCGTTCGGCGGGATCACGCCGCCGGCGCCGCGCGCACCATAGCCCAGCTCGGCCGGGATGATCAGCGTGCGCTGGCCGCCGACCTTCATACCGGCCACACCCTCGTCCCAGCCGCGGATGACCATGCCGGCGCCCAGGCCGAACTCGAAGGGGTCGTTGCGGTCGCGGCTGGAGTCGAACTTGGCGCCCTGCTGGCCGTCCTGGTAGAGCCAGCCCGTGTAGTGCACGGTCACGTGCTGGCCGGGCTTGGCTTCGGCGCCGGAACCCACGGTGGTGTCTTCGAACTGCAGGCCGGAAGCGGTGGTGGTCATGCGGAGGGCTCCTCAAGGGTGGCGGCGCGCCGCACAAACGGACAAACAAACGGGCGCGCGAAAAGCCGGCGATTATGCCAGCAGGCCCCGGCGGCCCAGGTCGCGCATGAGGGCGCCGGCGCCGTAGGTCCAGGGCGCGATCCCGTCGCTGCGGTTCACGCGGTTGGCCAGCAGCCCCAGGCGCGGCGTGGCCACCGTGACCAGGTCGCCGACCGCGTGCGTGAAGCCCTGGCCCGGTCCGTGGCGGTCCTGCGTCGGCGCGAACATGGTGCCCAGGAACAGCACCAGCCCGTCGGGGTACTGGTGGTTCTCGCCGATGGCCTGGCCCGCGAGGTCCAGTGGATCGCGGCTGATCTGGGCCAGGCTGCTGGCGCCAGCCATCGCGAAGCCGTCCGCACCCGTGACCTGCATGGCCAGTTCGCAGCGGCGCACGTCGTCCATGCCGAATTGCGCATCGAACAGCCGGATGAAGGGGCCGATCGCGCAGGAGCCGTTGTTGTCCTTGGCCTTGCCCAGCAGCAGCGCGCTGCGGCCCTCGAAGTCGCGCAGGTTCACGTCGTTGCCCAGCGCCGCGCCCTTGACGCGGCCGTTGCTGTCGATGGCCAGCACCACCTCGGGCTCGGGGTTGTTCCAGGCGCTGCCGGGGTGGATGCCGACCTCTGCGCCCGTGCCGACCGCGCTCATGGGCTGCGACTTGGTGAAGATCTCGGCGTCCGGCCCGATGCCGACCTCCAGGTACTGCGACCAGGCGCCCTGGGCGACCAGCACTTCCTTGAGCCGCAGGGCCTCGTCCGAGCCGGGCCGGATGCCGGCCAGGTCGTCGCCGATCACGCCGACCACGGCGCGGCGCACAGCCTCGGCGCGGCCGGCATCGCCGCGCGCCTGCTCCTCGATCACGCGCTCGAGCATGGAGGCCACGAAGGTCACGCCGGCGGCCTTGATGGCCTGCAGGTCGCAGGGCGCGAGCAGCCAGGGCAGGGCGGGGTCGCGCGCGTCCCAGGCCGAGTTGGCCAGCACGGCCGCGGTGTCGCCGATGCGCTCACCGCCGTGTTCGCGCACCGCGGCGGCCGGGTCGTCGTGCTCGAGCAGCGCGCTGCAGGTCGGGTCCAGCCGCGACAGGTCGTACACGCCATCGGCGCGGATCTGCACCGGCACGGCGCCCAGGCCCTCCTGCCAGACGCGGCCGATCAGCACGGCGTCGGCATGGTCTTGCGGCAGCGCGGTCTCAGGCCGCAGGTGGTGTTGCATCGGGTGTTCCTTCGGGCGTGGGGGCCGGCGCCGGCGGGCGCGGACGCGCGGCAGCCCATTTGTGGGCGAAGGCGGGCAGTTCCGCGAGGCGCCGGACCAGGTCGGCCCCGGCCGGCGTGAGCAGGTAGCCGTCGGCACCGTGCGTGATCAGTCCGGCCTCGCGCATTTCCTTGATCCGCGTGTTCAGCGTGTTGGGCGTCACGCCGCCCACGCTGTCCTGCAGCAGCCGGAAGGTCTGGGCATGGCCGTTGCGCAGGGCCCACAACACGCGCATCGCGTAGCGCGCCTCCAGCAGCGCCAGCAGCTGGAACACGGCCGGCTTGTCCCGCGGCGTCACGGGCCCTGCCTCCGGTCGGAGCTGGCGTCGGGGCGGGCGGCGGCAGGCATGGCCAAATTGTGCCAGCGGTGTATCCGAGTGCAACACCCCATTGCGTGGGCGCCTGCGGGCCGGGCATGCTCCGCGCGGCCGCATTGCAAACAAAACCCGAGGAAGACATGTCCGCCTACGCAGAGTTCTACCGCCGTTCGCTCCACGACCGCGACGCCTTCTGGGCCGAGCAGGCCAGGCTGATCGACTGGCAGCAGACGCCCCGGACCATCTGCGACGACAGCCGCGCGCCGTTCACGCGCTGGTTCGCGGGCGGCACGACCAACCTGTGCCACAACGCGGTGGACCGCCACCTGGCCACGCGCGCCGACCAGGCTGCGCTGATCCATGTCTCCACCGAGACCGGCACCGAGAAGAGCTACAGCTTCGCCGAACTGCATGCCGAGGTGCAGCGCATGGCGGCCGCGCTGGTGGCGCTGGGCGTGGTGCAGGGCGACCGCGTGCAGATCTACATGCCCATGGTGCCCGAGGCGGTGTTCGCGATGCTGGCCTGCGCGCGCATCGGCGCCATCCACTCCGTGGTGTTCGGCGGCTTCGCCTCGGGCTCGCTGGCCTCGCGCATCGAGGACGCCGAGCCCCGCGTGATCGTGAGCGCCGACGCGGGCTCGCGCGGCGGCAAGGTCATTGCGTACAAGCCGTTGCTGGACGAGGCCATCCACCTGTCGCGCCACAAGCCGCAGGCCGTGCTGCTGGTCGACCGGGGCCTGGCGCCCATGGCGCGCGTGGCCGGCCGCGACCACGACTACGCCACGCTGCGCGCGCAGCACCTGGACACCGTCGTCCCGTGCACATGGGTCGACGCCACGCATGTCAGCTACACGCTGTACACGAGCGGCACCACGGGCAAGCCCAAGGGCGTGCAGCGCGATACGGGGGGCTACGCCGTGGCCCTGGCCGCCAGCCTGCCGCACATCTTCATGGGCAAGCCCGGCGAGACCTTCTTCTGCACCAGCGATATCGGCTGGGTCGTGGGCCACAGCTACATCGTCTACGGCCCGCTGATCGGCGGCATGGCCACCATCCTCTACGAAGGCCTGCCCACGCGCGGGCTGGACGGTGGCAGCGACCCGGGCATCTGGTGGTCGCTGGTCGAGAAGTACAAGGTCTCTGTGATGTTCAGCGCGCCCACGGCCGTGCGCGTGCTCAAGAAGCAGGACCCGGCCTACCTCAAGAAATACGACGTTTCCAGCCTCAAGGCGCTGTTCCTGGCCGGCGAGCCGCTGGACGAGCCCACGGGCCGCTGGATCGCCGATGCGCTGGGCGTGCCCATCATCGACAACTACTGGCAGACCGAGACCGGCTGGCCGCTCATGACGGTGGCCAACGGCGTGGAGCAGCAGCCCAGCAAGTTCGGCAGCCCCGGCCTGCCCATGTACGGCTTCGACGTGCGCCTGCTCGACGAGGCCACGGGCCAGGAGCTGCAAGGCCCCGGCCAGAAGGGCGTGGTGGTGATCCAGGGGCCGACGCCGCCGGGCTTCATGCAGACCGTCTGGCGCGACGACGCGCGCTTCGTCAAGACCTACTGGGACAGCATTCCGGGCCAGCGCGTCTACAGCACCTTCGACTGGGGCGTGCGCGACGCCGACGGCTACTACTACATCCTGGGCCGCACGGACGATGTGATCAACGTGGCCGGCCACCGCCTGGGCACGCGCGAGATCGAGGAGAGCATCTCCAGCCATGCCAACGTGGCCGAGGTCGCCGTGGTCGGCGTGGCCGATGCACTGAAGGGCCAGGTGGCGATGGCCTTCGTCGTGCCGCGCGACGCCAGCGCGCTGGCCGACGAGGCCGCACGGCTGCGCCTGGAAGGCGAGATCATGAAGGTCGTCGACGGCCAGCTCGGCGCGCTCGCGCGGCCCGCGCGCGTGCAGTTCGTGGGCCTGTTGCCCAAGACGCGCAGCGGCAAGCTGCTGCGCCGCGCGATCCAGGCCGTCTGCGAAGGGCGCGACACGGGCGACCTGACGACCATGGAAGACCCGGGCGCGCTGCAGCAGATCCGCGACCTGCAGCAGCGCTGACTCCGGC
>DATKFT010000604.1:0-15405 GCA_035544335.1 Pseudorhodoferax sp. | reverse complement strand
ACCATGGCCAGCCGTCCGGGCAGGGCCGCGAAGGCGCGGGCTGCGGCGGCCGGCAGCGGCGCCTGGTCGAAGCCGACCACGGCTTCGCCGGCCTGCAGCAGCCGCTCGGCCAGGGCCAGGCCGACGAAGCCGCAGGCGCCTGTGATGAAGGTCGGCATCAGGCGGCCACGGTGGCAGCTGCGGGTTCGGGCCGCAGCAGCTGCAGGATGCGGCGCTTGGCGTCGTTGAACTGCGGGCTCGTGGAGTCGCGCGGGCGCGGCAGGTCTATGGTCAGCATCTCGCGGATGCGGCCCGGCCGCGCCGACATCACGGCCACGTGGGTGCCGAGCGCGAGCGACTCCTCGATGCCGTGCGTGACGAACACGATGGTGCTCTGGCTGTCGCGCCAGATGCGGACCAGCTCGGCGTGCATCTCCATCTTGGTCTGCTCGTCGAGCGCGCCGAAGGGCTCGTCCATGAGGATCACCTCGGGGTTCATGAGCAGCGCGCGCGCGATGCCCACGCGCTGGTTCATGCCGCCCGACAGCTCGCTCGGGAAGTGGTTCTCGAAGCCCTTCAAGTTCACCATCTCGATGTAGTGCTGGGCCTTCTTGCGGCGGATCTCCTTGCCCACGCCCTGCATGGTCAGGTGGAAGGCCACGTTCTCCCAGACCGTGAGCCAGGGCATCAGCGTGGGCTGCTGGAACACCACGCCGCGGTCCGCGCCCGGTGCGGTGACCGCCTGGCCCCCCACGCGCACGCTGCCGCTGGAGGGCTTGTCGAAGCCCGCGATCAGGTTCAGCAGCGTGGACTTGCCGCAGCCGCTGGGGCCCAGCAGGCACAGGAATTCGTTGCGCGCCACGTGCACGCTGACATCGTCGAGCGCCTTGACGGCGCTGCCGCGCTTGGGGTCGTCGAACAGACGGGTGACGTGGTCGATTTCGATCAAACTCATCTCAGTTCTCCACAGCGCCGCGCGCCATCACAAGAGTACGGATTCGTCGCGCATGAAACGGCTCCGAAGGCCGCGGAGCAGGCCATGCCAGCAGACGCCGCGGAACGGGCTCTGCCCGGCCGCTGGCGGCGCCCCTTGAGGGGGATGGGATGGCTACACGCAGTGAGCCATCCAAACGGGGTGGGTTCACTTTCAGGCCTCCTTGGCTTGCAGGGTGGAGCCGCGCTGCCACCGGAGAACACGGCCGGCGAACAGCTTGATCGCGAGGTCGCTCAGAAAGCCCAGGAGGCCGATGCTGACCATGGACGCGATCACGATGTCGTAGCGCAGGAAGTAGTAGGAATCCCAGAGCACATAGCCAACGCCGCTCTTGACGGCCACCATCTCGGCCGTGACGGTCAGCATCCAGGCCGAGCCGATGGCGATGCGCAGGCCCGAGAACACGCTGGGCAGCGCGGCCGGGAACACGATGTGGCGCAAGAGCTTGCCCGGCGTGCCGCCGGCCATGGCGCCGGCGCGCAGCAGGTTGCGGTCGCAGGTCTTCACGCCGTGGATGGTGGACAGCAGCACCGGGAAGAACGAGCCCAGGAACACCAGGAAGATGGCGGGCTTGTTGGCGATGCCGAACCAGATGATGGCCAGCGGGATCCAGGAGACGGGCGGCACGGGCCGCAGGATCTGCAGCACGGGCTCGATGAGCCGCTCCACGGTGCGCGACCAGCCGATCGCCATGCCGATGGCGATGCCCAGCACCGTGGAGATGGCAAAGCCCGCGAACACACGCGTGGCGCTGGCGGCCACGTCCTGGATCCAGTGGCCGCTGTAGGTCTGGGTGTTGCCGTCCGTCGCGAAGACCCAGTCCGCCCAGGCCAGCAGCACCTGCGAGGGGGCCGGCAGCAGCGCGGGCGGCAGCACGCCGGAGCGCGAGAACAGCTCCCAGCCGATCAGCAGCGCCACGGGAACCAGGGCGCGTTCGATGCGGCGGTAGAAGCGGAGCAGGGCAGATTCTTGGGTCATGTGTTGCGTCCTTCCCAGCTGCGCGTCAGCCGCAAAGCACGAGCACGGCATGCGAGCAAAGGTTCCAAAGGCCGCGGAGCAGGCCATGCCAGCAGACGGCGCGGAACTGGCTCTGCCAGGCCGCAGGCGTCGCCCCCTTGAGGGGGTTGGCGGAGCGCGCAGCGCGCAGACTGGGGGTGTTTCATGTCAGTAGCCCAGTGCCGACTTCGGTTGACCGGTCGCGGCTTCCAGGAAGCGGTAGTCCATGTTCTTCTCGACCGCGGCGCTCACGTCGCTGTTGATGTACTTGAGCTCACGCATCATCTGGGCGATGGCCACCGCCGATGCGCGGTGCATGGCGTAGTCGGGGTACAGGTTGGCGGCGGCGCCGGTGGCCACGGCCTTGTCCAGGCCCGTCACCTTCTGGATGGTGTCGATGAACTGCGCCTTGTCGCTCTCCATGAGCTTGTTGACCTTGATGATGGCGCGCACGGTTTCTTCCACGCCCTTGGCGCGGCCCGCGATCACGTCCGAGCGCGTCACGACCAGGTTGGTCAGCTTGCCGGCTGCCTGGTCGTAGGGGAAGCTGAAGAACTTGGCGGCCTTCACTTCACGGATCTGGGTGGCGAAGGGGTCGACCGAGCAGATCAGCTCGACCTCGCCGCGGCGCAGCGCCTGCACGTGGTCGGACGGGTTCGGGATGTTGATGAACTGCACGTCCTTGTTGATGTCGATGCCCTGCTTGGCGAAGGCGCCGCGCATGTGGATGTCCTGCGCATTGCCGCGCGAGGCGGCCACGCGGAAGGGCTTGCCCTGGGCCTTGTAGTCGGCGATCAGCTTCTTGAGGCCGGCCCAGTCGTTCTCGGCCAGCGGCAGCCCGTTGCCCACGAGGATCTGCGAGCCGCCGTTGATCTGGCCCGAGATGGCGACCACGTCGAAGCCCTTGTCGAGCGCCGTGGCGTAGTGCAGGTAGGTGACCTGGGCCACGTCGATGCTCTTGGAGAGCAGGGCCGTCAGCACGTCGTTGCCGGTGTTGAAGGCGATGGCCTCGAGCTTGACATTGCTGGCGTTGGCCGGCGTGAGCGCCAGCGGCGTGCAGTGCGCGCACTTGGCGTAGCCGAGCTTGATGGCGTCCTGGGCCTGGCCTGCCAGTGGCAGGATGGCGGCCGCCAGAAGTGCGCACTGGGCGAGGCGGGCAAGAAGTTTGAACATGGTGCTCCCTGGGGTTGGCCAGCCCCGCGGGCGCGGGACCTGCTGCGGTTCAGCAAGGGACATGCCAGGTTTGTATCCAATCTGCCAAGTGTTTGTCGCCAAACGGATTCCCTGGGGAGCGGGCCCGCGGCGTGCCGCGCGCGGCACGGGAATGGATCCATGCCATGCGCCACATTGGATACAAAGTGCCCGGCCTTGGTGCGTGCGCGATCTTCGGGACCTCAGAGCCAGTAGCGTTTGCCCTCGGCCCCCCACAGCGCGCGCGCGGCTTCTTCTGCCTCGGCACACACGGCGTCCATGTCCACGCGCGTGGGCCTGCCGTTCTCCACGAGGATCTCGCCGTCCACGACCACCATGGACACGTCGCGGCCCTGGCCCGTGTGGACCAGGTTGCCGAGCGGGTTCACATGCGGGCGCAGGTGCGGCCGGTTGGCGTCGAAGACCACGAGGTCGGCGGCCTTGCCCAGCGCCAGGCTGCCCAGTTCGTGTGCCAGGCCCAGCGCCTTGGCACCGCCCAGCGTGGCCATGTGGAACACGTCGCGCGGCTGCCAGCTGTCGTCCACGCGGCCCTCCTGCACGCGGGCCGTGACCAGGGCCCAGCGCATGAGTTCCACCATGTCGCCGTGCTGGGTGTCGGTGGCCAGCGCGATGTTCACGCCCGCGCGCTTGAGCATGGGCGTGGGCGCGAGCCGGCCCGAGGTGGCGTTGCACTTGGGGATGTGCACGGCGTGCGCGCCGGCCGCCGCCATGCGCGCCGCGTCCTCGGCCGTCACGTAGATGCAGTGCCCGCCCATCAGGCGTTCATTGAGCAGCCCGGTGTCGGCCAGCACCTCGGTGGAGCTGCGGCCGCAGCGCGCGCGCACGCGCTCGACCTCGACCTGGCTCTGGCCCAGGTGCGTGCTGACGACCAGGCCATGCTGTTGCGAGGCCGCCGCCACCTCGCGCAGAAAGCCCTCCGAGCAGGTGTCGACCGCGTGCGCGGCCAGGTTCACGCGCACGCGCGGGTGACCGGCCCAGCGCGCGTGCAGGTCCAGGCCGGCCTGCAGCGTGGCGTGGCCGATGGCCGCGCTGTGCTGCCAGTCGCCATGGGCCACGCGCGCGAAATCCACGTCGTGGATGCGCCAGCTCGGCGCCAGCCGCATGCCGAGCTCGACCATGGCCTCGGTCGTCACATCGGCGTGCACGAAGTTGTCGCCCAGCACGGTGGAGCCGAACAGCAGGGCTTCGAGCGCGCCGAGCCGGGCCAGCGCGCGCGCCTGCGCGGGGTCGACCTGCGTGCCCTTGGGGATGCCGGGCGTGTACGAGGGCGCGAAGCCCAGGTCGGCCGCGACGCCGCGCACCATGGAGAGGATGGAGTGCGTGTGCGTGTTCACGAAGCCCGGCGTGACGAAGTGGCCCGGCAGCTGCAGCACGCGCGTGGCCTCGTAGCGTTCGGGTGGCTGCGCGGCCAGCCAGGTGATGCGGCCCGCGCGGATGCCGATGCTGGCGCCGCGGATCTCGGGCTGGGCAGGGTCGGCCGTCAGTGCGATGGCGCCCTGCAGCAGCAGGTCGAAGCTGGGGATGTCGTTGGGGGTGTCGGTGGTGCGGGTCATGCGGCCCTTGCAAGCAACGGCCGTGCCCACTTTGTATCCAATTTCGAGAGCCTTGGAATGACGCTGCGCAGCGCCCCATCGGCAGTCGGCGCGCAGGCCGAGGTACTGGCGGCCGCGGAGCAGGCCATTCCAGTGCACCCGCGGGACCCGCTTGGCCGGACCGCTGGGGGCGCCCCTTGAGGGGGTGGGGCGGCTACACGAAGTGAGGCCGCCCGAACGGGGTGGTCAACCCAACAAGGCCTCGGCCAGGTCGATCTCGGGCGCAGCCTCGGCGTCCAGGTTCAGCGACTTCTCGATGTGGTGCAGGTGCTCGTCCATGAGCGCCACGGCAGCCTTGGTGTTGCCGGCCTCGATCGCGTCGAGCAGCTCGCTGTGCTCGTCGTTGGGGCAGGCCGTGCCCGTGGGCGCGTCGAAGGTCAGGATGGCCAGGCAGGTCAGCGGCGTGAGTTCGCGCAGCATGCGCGTCATGATCGCGCTGCCCGAGAGCTGGGCCAGCAGCACGTGGAACTCGCCCGACAGCCGCACCGCCGCGCGCCGGTCGCCGTGGGCATGGGCCTGCTGCTCGCGCTTGACGAGCGCGCGCAGCTGCTTGAGCGCCGTGGGCGCCTGGCCTGCGGCGATGCGTGCGATGAGGCGGCGCACCACGGCCGGCTCCAGCGTGCGCCGCACCTCCAGCACGTCGTGCGCCTCCTCGGTGGAGGGCGTGGTCACGAAGGCGCCGCGGTTGGGGATCAGCGTCACGAGCTGCTCCACGGCCAGGCGCTGCAGCACGCCGCGCACCTGCGTGCGGCTGACCGAGAACAGCTCGGCCACGCGCTCCTCCGACAGCTTGGTGCCGGGCAGCAGCCGGTGCTCGACCACGGCCTCGTAGATGCGTTCGTAGATGTCGTCCTTGGAGGCGGCCTTGCCGCTGGCGGGGGTGGACGACAGCCGCAGCGTGCGCCGTGACGGAGGGGTGGCCATGGATGGGGCTGGCGATGGTTCGGGTGGAGGCCGCGGGAAGGGGCCGGGGAATGGTAGCGGTTGGGGGGGCTCAGTGGCCGGACAGTTCGCTGAACAGGCGGCCCCAGCCCTGCACGCGGCGCGTGTCCACGCCGGCCAGGCGCAAGGACTTCCAGACCGCGGTGGCGATCGTGTCGTAGACCGGCAGGCCCAGCTCGGCCTCCAGTGCGGGCACCAGCTGCGCGGCACGCAGGTTGGTGCAGAAGGTCGTGATGCACTGCGGGCCGGCGGCCGCAAGCGCGCGCGCCATGCTCTCGATCTGCGCGGGCATGACCTCGGAGAACGCGAAGTTCACGCGCAGGTCCAGATGGCGCTCGGCCACGCACTGAAAGCCGCTCGCGCCGTAGTTGGCCACGATGCGCTGCTGCACATCGTCCAGGTAGGGCGAGGCCAGGCCGAAGCGCGTGCGGCCCGACAGCCGCATGGCCTCGTTGAGCGCGAGCACCGAGGTGCAGGCCGGGATGCCGGTCTCGGCGGTGATGCGCGCGCACAGGGCTTCGTCGGTCTCGAAGCCCAGCCAGCCCGAGGAGGTGCCGTTCCAGGCGATCACGTCCACCTGCGCATCGGCCAGCAGCCGCGCGGCCTGCAGGATGGGCTCCAGGTCGAACTGCCCCAGGGCCTGCGCGGACAGCGAGATCTCGGTCACGCGAAAGCGCGCGAAGTGCGCCGAGACCTCGGGCAGGCCCGCGAGCATGGCGGCCGTGAGCGGCTCCAATGCGGTGTTGGAGGAGGGGGTCAGCATGCCCAGCAGTACGCGTTTCATTTCATGGGTCCGTGGTGGTGTGGGGCGTGCGCGAGAACATGCGTGGCCGAGCGCAGCGATGGCCCGTGTGGGATCCCGCATCCGGGGCCCCTGTGCCCACGCCGAGGAGCGCAGTGGCCTGGGCGGCGCGGGGAACCTCGCGCTTCAAGATCTGACTCATTGCACTTGTTCGAGCTGAACGAACGCAGTGAGTGGTGCGAGTTGTGCAATGCGCCCAGGGCGCGAGCACCGCAGGTTGCCCGGAGCGCCAGCGCAGGGACGTGGGCACCGGGGTCGCCTTCTCTTTGGTTACTTTCTCTTGGCGAAGCAAGAGAAAGTGACTGCGCTGTCGGGCGCACATCCCGACCCCTGGTGCTCATGCTCACGCAGTGTTTTCTATCGACAAACCCTCCTGATCGAGGTCTAGAGATGGGGGCTTCACCCCCACACCCCGACTCCCTTTTCTTGCTTCGCCAAGAAAAGGAAGCAAAAGAAGGCGACCCCGGTGCCCCTGTCCCTGCGCTGGCGCTCCGGGCAACCTGCGGTGCTCGCGCCATGGGCTGCATTGCGCAACTCGCACCGTTCACTGCGTTCACTACGCTCGAACAAGCGCAATGAGTCAGAAGTTGAAGCGCGAGGTTCCCCGCGCAGCCCATGGCGCTGCGCTCCTCGGCAGGGGCACAGGGGACATTCCGATCCGGGCCATCGCTACGCTCGGCCTCGCGCTCGGGCCGTCGCTCCGCTCGGCCGATCAAAGGCCCGCCAGGCCGCGGTGCAGGCCATGCAACAAGGACTTGCGGGCGCGGCATCACACCTTCACTTCACGGTTGAACCGGTCGATGTACTCGCCGCGGCGCGGGTTCAGCTTGGCCCAGTCCACGCCGTTCATGGCCTCGATCTCGGCCACGCTCTTGGCGTAGGCCTGCAGGCCGGGGCTGAACTGCGCCTTGCTGCTGACCGGCGCCACGTAGTAGGGCGCGGCCGCCATCTGCGTCTGCACCTCGGGGCTCAGCGCGGCATTGATGTAGGCCGCGGCAAGCTCGGGGTTCTTGGTGTTCTTGACGATGTGCATCACGCTCTTGATGTGGATCCAGCCCGTGTCGGGCCTGGCCAGCGCCACGGGAACGCCCTTGCCCTGCAGGTCGCCCACGTTGTTGTTGTAGTGCACCGAGATGTCGATCTGGCCCTGCTGGAACAGCGTGGCCAGCGCGCCCGGGTTGCTGGCCACGGCGCTCACGTTGGGCAGCAGCTTCTTGACGAACTGGAACGCTGGCTCGAGGTTCTCCTCGCTGCCGCCGTTCAGGCGCGCGATCTCCACCATCCAGGCCGACATCAGCGTGGAGCCCATGCCCGCCAGGCCCACACGGCCCTTGTACTCGGGCTTGGGCAGGTCGTTCCAGTTCCTGGGCGGGTTCTTGATCTTCTCGGTGTTGTAGGCGATGCCGATGATCTGGCCCGACACGAACACCCCGAGGCCGCGCGGGTCCACGAGCTTGGGCGGCACGTCCTTGAGGTAGGGCATCTTGTCGGTGGGGATCTTCTCGAAGATGTCCTGCGACAGCGCGGCCAGGTACGGGCCTTCGTCCAGGATCACCACGTCGTAGGGCGGGTTGGCCTTGGACGCCACGATCTTGGAGACCGTGTCCACCGCGAGCGAGGAGACCAGGCTGGTCGAGGCGCCCGTGGCCTTGGCGAAGGCCGGCAGCAGGATGCTGCGGTGGGCCGACTCCCAGGCGCCGGGGTAGGTGGTGGCCGAGATGGTCTTGGACTGGGCCTGGGCCAGGCTGGCGTGCAGCGGCAGTTGGGCGGCACCGAAACCGGCGGCGGCTTGCAGCAGCGTGCGGCGGGACAGGGACATGGGTGGACTCCTTGGTTGCGAGGGCGGCCCGATGGCGGGACTGCGGCTGCAGGCGCAAGCTTTGTGCCATGGCCGGGCCCCCGGGGTGCAGCCCTGGCGGCGCCTCCAAGCCGGTGCGGTGGCTGCGCCAAGATGGCGCACGGCGCACCAAGTTGTGGTCAAACCAGACAAGGATTGTGTCCAATCTGGACGCTGTTTGTGGCCACGCCGGGCGCGTCGTCCATGGCACGGTTCTTGAGTTGCTCTGGCCAGCGCGGCGCATTCCGGTGCCGCGCCAACCTGCCTCCACCAGCTCCACAGCATGCAAGCTTCCGATCGAACCACCGGCGTCGGTGTCGTGCTCGACCAGATCCACCACCGCTATGCGGGCTCCACGGCCGTCGAGTCCGTGTCGCTGGACATCCCGGCCGGCGAACTCGTCGCGCTGCTGGGCCCCAGCGGCTGCGGCAAGACCACGCTGCTGCGCATCGTCGCGGGCCTCCTGCGCCAGAGCGGCGGCCATGTGCGCATCGGTGGCGAGATCGTCGATGCGCTGCCCACCAACGAGCGCGGCGCCGGCATCGTGTTCCAGAACTACGCGCTGTTCCCGCACATGAGCGTGGAGGACAACGTGGCCTACGGCCTGCGTGCGCGCGGCGTCGCGGCGGCCGAGGCGCGCGCCACGGCCGCGCAGATGCTGTCCATGGTGCGCATGGCCGACTACGGCAGGCGCTACCCGCGCGAGCTCTCGGGCGGCCAGCAGCAGCGCGTGGCGCTGGCGCGCACGCTGGCCGTGCGTCCACGCGTGCTGCTGCTCGACGAGCCCTTCGCTGCGCTCGACAAGAACCTGCGGCTGGACATGCAGATCGAGATCCGGCGCATCCAGCGCGAGCTCGGCATCACCACCATCCTGGTCACGCACGACCAGGAGGAGGCCATGTCCATGGCCGACCGCATCGCGGTCATGCACGCGGGCTGCGTGGAGCAGTTCGACACGCCCGAGGCCATCTACGACCGGCCGGCCACGCTGTTCGTGGCCACCTTCATCGGCACGGCCAACCTGCTGCCGGGCCGCTTGCGCAGCGCCGAAGCCGGCTACGCGGTCGACTGCGAGGGCGGCGGCGCGATCGCGCTGGCGCAGGCCGCGCCCTGCTCGCGCGCGGGCAGCGTGGTGCTCGCGGCGCGGCCCGAGCACCTGGTGCTGGCCGACTCGGCCGTGGGCGCGCTGCCGGCCCGTGTCGAGATGGTGCTGCCGCTGGGGCCCTCGCTGGTCTACGAACTCGCGCTGGCCACGGGCGGCACGATCAAGGTCACGCAGCCGCGCAGCGCGGGCCAGCTGCGCTATGCCACGGGCGACCGCGTGGGCGTGCGGCTGCGTCCCGGTGCGCCAGCCGGCGTGTTCGCGAACTGAGGGCAGGGCGATGTCCACCGCACCCCGCTTCGCGCCGCCGCTGGGCCTGGCGCTGCCACTCGGCATCTTCTTCCTGTTCTTCGTGTTCGCGCCCATGCTGCTCCTGGCCTGGATCAGCCTGCACAACGACGCGGGCATGGCCGAGATGGGCATCGCCCAGTACACCAAGTTCCTGGGCGACGGCTTCAACCTCTCGGTGCTGGGCGGCACGCTGTGGCTGGGCCTGAAGGTCACGCTGCTGACGCTCGTGATCGGCTTTCCGCTGGCCTACCTGTACACGCAGGCGCCCGCGCGCTGGCAGGGCGTGCTCATGCTGCTCATCGTGCTGCCGCTGCTCACGAGCTCGGTGGTGCGCACCTTCGCCTGGGTCGTGATCCTGGGCCGCCAGGGCATCGTCAACACCGCGCTGCTGGACTGGGGCCTCGTCGCCGAGCCGCTCAAGCTGCTCTACACGCCTGCGGGCGTGACCGTGGCCCTCGCGCAGATCGAGCTGCCGCTCATGGTGCTGCCGCTCATCACGGCGCTCATGAACACCGACGCCAACCTGCGCCAGGCCTCGCTGGCCTTGGGAGCGGGCCACTGGCGCACCTTCTGGCAGGTCACGCTGCCGCTCACGATGCCGGGCCTGTTGGCCGGCGCGCTGCTGGTGTTCGCCTCCAGCATCAGCGCCTTCGTCACGCAGACCCTGGTAGGCGGTGGGCAGCAGATGTTCATGCCCTATTACATGTACCAGCAGGCCATCCAGGCCAACAACTATCCGTTCGCCGCCGCGATCGCGATGCTGCTGCTGGCCAGCGTGCTGGCCGTGGTCGTCGCCATCAACGCGCTGGGCCGTCGCAGCCGGGGATTCGTCCATGCCTGATGCCTTTGTTTCCGGCGTGCCGCTGCGCGCCTCCCCGGCCCCGCGTGCGGCTGGTTCGCTGCGCGGTGCGTTCGAGCGGCTTTCGTTCTGGGCCGTGTTCGGCGTGCTGGGCGTCTGCGCGGGCCTGCTGCTGCTGGCGCCGACCGTGGTCGTGCTGATCACCTCGTTCACGAGCGGCTACTCGCTCAAGTTCCCGCCACCGGGCTACTCGGTGCGCTGGTACCAGGCGCTCTGGGATTCGCCCGAGCTCATCGAGGCCGGCCTGCTCTCGCTCAAGCTGGCGACGGTGGCCACCACCATCTCGGCCGTGCTGGCTGTCGCGGCTGCACTGGCGCTGGCCCGGCGGCGCGAAGCCTGGGCGCGCGCGGCCGAGGCCGTGCTGCTGTCGCCGCTCATGCTGCCCGCGCTGGCCATCGGCCTGTCGCTGCTCATGCTGTTCAACATCGCGGGCACGGGCCTGTCGTTCACCACGCTGGTGCTGGGCCATGTGGCGATCACCACGCCCTACATCCTGCGCACCACCTCGGCCAGCCTGCTGCAGATGGACGGCGTGCTGCTGGAGAGCGCCCATTCGCTGGGCGCCTCGCCGCTCTACGTGTTCCGCACCATCACGCTGCCGCTGATCGCGCGCGGCGTGCTGGCCGGCGCCTTCATCGGCTTCATGTACTCGTTCGACAACGTGGCCGTGTCGCTGTTCCTGTCGGACGCGCGCAGCGAGGTGCTGCCGATCCGCATGTGGCACATCATCGAGTCCAACCTCGACGTGCGGGCCGCGGCCGTCTCGGGCGTGCTGATCGCGGCCACGCTGGTCCTCATGGTGGTCATGGAGCGCGTGGCCGGCATCACGCGCCACATGCGGTGATATGAAACCACCCCGTTTGGCTGGCGCACTTCGTGTAGTCAGCCCATCCCCCTCCAGGGGCGCCGCCAGCGGCCGGGCAGAGCCCGTTCCGCGGCGTCTGCTGGCATGGCCTGCTCCGCGGCCTTCTGCCCCTTTGCTGATCTCAAGGCTGTTGATGGACTTGGTCGCGTCCCCAGCGCAGCCGCAGCGCGAGGTAGTCCGCCTCCAGCACGCCGTCGCGCAGCGCCATGGCGTGGCCGGTCAGCGCGCAGAAGCGCTCCACGCTGTAGCTGCCCAGGTCGCTGCGGCGCAGCCTGGCGTGGCGCAGGGCCAGCACCAGCGTGGCCACGCCGGCCAGCTGCAGCGCGCCCGCGCACATGGGGCAGGGCTCCATCGTGCAGTACAGCGTGGCGCCGCGTGCGGCGTCCGGGCCGTGCGCCGCGCAGGCCAGGCGCAGGGCCTCGGGTTCGGCATGCAGCAGCGGATCGCCCTGGCTGACCTGGCGGTTCTGGCCGCGGGCCAGCAGCGCGCCGCCCTTCACCAGCACCGCGCCGGTCGGCCAGTCGCCGCGGGCATGGGCCTCCTCGGCTTCGGCCAGGGCCAGGCGCATCCAGTCTTCGTCGGTCATCGTCGTTCTTTCAAGGGATTCGGAGCCAGGGCATGAGCAAGAAACGCACCCTTTTGCGCAACGCGCGCGTGCTGCTGGGCGATGCGCTCGCGCCCTCGGCGCAGCCGCAGGACCTGCTCGTCGAGGGCGAGCACATCGCCGCCATCGCGCCGGCCGGCACGCTGGGCCAGGCCGACCAGGTGGTCGACCTCGCGGACCACCTGCTCGTGCCGGGCCTGGTCAACGGCCACCAGCATTCGCACGAGCACTTCCAGCGCGGGCGCACCGAGAACCTGCCGCTGGAGCTCTGGATGCACCTGGTGCGCACGCGCATCCCGGTGCCGCTCACACCGCGCCAGGTCTACCTGCGCACGATGGTCGGCGCGATCGAATCGCTGCGCACGGGCTGCACCACGCTGGTCGACGACATGGCGCTGGGCGGCGCGATCGACCGCGAGCGCATCGAGGCCTCGCTGCAGGCCTACGAGGACATCGGCATCCGCTCGCTGACCGGCTTCGCGATGATGGACAAGCCCATCGTCGACAACTTCCCGTTCGTGGACCTGCACTTCCCGCCCGAACTGGCGGCCGAGCTGCGCGCCGCGCCGCCGCCGGCCGGTGCCGACCAGCTGGCCCTGGTGCGCGAGCTCGCGCGCACGCGCCACCCGCAGCAGAACCGGGTCGGCGTGCTGGTCTCGGCGTCTGCACCGCAGCGCTGCAACGCGCACTTCCTGATGGCCGTGCGCGCGCTGGCCGACGAGCTGGCGCTGCCGCTCATCACGCATGTGCAGGAGACGCGCATGCAGGTCGTGACGGGCCAGATCTTCTACGGCTGCCCCATCGTCGAGTACCTGGACCGCATCGGCTTTCTGAAGCCGGCCACGAGCCTGATCCACGCGGTCTGGCTGAACCCGCGCGAGATCGATGCGCTGGCGCGCAGCGGCGCCACGGCCCAGCACAACCCCTGGAGCAACCTCACGCTGGGCTCGGGCGTGCAGCCCGTGCGCGAGCTGCTGGACGCGGGCGTCAACGTGAGCCTGGGCTCGGACGGCTCCTGCTCCACGGTCACGGTCAACATGCTCAACGTGCTGGGCAGCGCGGCGGCCGTCTCCAAGCTGCGCGGCGACGACCCCGGGCGCTGGCTGTCGGCGCGCGAGGCGCTGCACGCGGGCACGCTGGCAGGCGGGCGCGCGCTGGGCTTCGGCGAGCAGCTGGGTTCGCTGCGCGTGGGCGCGATCGCCGACCTCGTGGGCTACCGCACCGACACCGTGAGCTTCACGCCTTACACCGACCCCGTGCGCCAGCTGGTCTATGCCGAACGCGGCGCGGGCCTGGACTTCTCCATGGTCGCTGGCGAGGCGGTGCTGCGCGCTGGCGCGCTCACGCGCATCGACGAGCGTGCGCTGCTGCGCGAGGTGCAGGCCGAGTTCGGCGCGCTGGCCGAGCGCTTCGACGCGGCCGAGGCCTCGGTGCGGCCCATCCTCGACGCCGTCGAAGGCATCTACCGGCGCGCGCTGGCCACGCCGATCCCGGCCGACACCTACGCCGCACGCCTGCCCAGGCACTGACGCACGCGCCGCATCCTTCTTTTCACTGTCCCCGTCCCGTCCTTCCTGGAGCCTCCACCATGACCCTCATCTCCCGCCGCCTCCTGCTCGCCGCCGGCGCTGCGAGCGCCTTGCCCCTGCTGTCCCTGCGCGCGCAGGCCGCCACCACGCTGGCCCAGCTCAAGTCCGCGGGCGAGCTGCGCATCGGTTGCGAGGCCGCCTACGTGCCCTTCACCTACCGCCAGGACGGCAAGATCGTGGGCTACGACGTGGAGCTGGCCGAGCTGCTGTGCAAGCCGCTGGGCGTCAAGCCCGTGTTCGTCGACACGGCCTGGGCGGGCGTGATCCCCTCGCTGTACACCAAGAAGTTCGACGTGGTCATGAGCTCGATGAGCTACACCAAGGAGCGGCTCGAACGCGTGGGCTTCACGGTGCCCTACGCCGAGGCCTCGCAGGCCCTGCTCGTGCGCGCGGCCGACGCGGACAAGATCAAGGCCGTGGGCGACATGAACGGCCGCACGCTGGCCGTCAAGCTGGGCTCGCCGGGCCAGATCCTGCAGGAGAAGATCAACGCGGGTCTCAAGGGCGCGGGCGGCACGGGCTTCAAGGAGCTGCGCACCTTCGACGACCACCCGGCCGCCTACGTCGCGCTGGCCCAGGGCCGCGTGGACGGCGTGCTCAACACGCTGGCCACGCTGGGCATGGTGCTCAAGGACGCGCCGGGCAAGTACGCCATCGTCAAGGGCATGGGCGGCGACAACTGGGCCGGCATCGCCGCGCGCAAGGAAGACACCGAACTCATCGCCTACCTGGACCAGCAGCTCGCCGCGCTCAAGGCCAGCGGCGCGATCTACCAGCTGCAGGAGAAGTGGTTCGGCTTCCGCATGCACCTGGCCGACAGCATTCCGGCGTTCGGCTGATGGCCTTCGACTGGAAGCTGGTCGAGGCCTCGGTCCCGCTGCTGGGGACCGGCCTGCTGACGACCCTCAAGATCTCCTCGCTCGCGATGCTGCTGGGTGTGGCGCTGGGCAGCGTGCTGGGGCTGGCCTCGATGTCGCGCTCGCCCGTGCTGCGCTGGTGCGTGCGGGCCTATGTGGACTTCATCCGCGGCACGCCGCTGTTGATCCAGATCTTCCTCGTGTACTTCGCGCTGCCCGAGATCGGCATCAATCTGCCCGAGTTCTGGGCCGGCGTGATCGCGCTGGCGCTCAACGCGGCGGGCTTCCTCGCGGAGATCTTCCGCGCCGGGCTCAGTTCGGTCGAGGCGGGCCAGAGCGAGGCCGCGCGCTCCATCGGCATGCGCCACCGCCAGATCCTGTGGCATGTGCTGCTGCCGCAGTCGCTGCGCGCTGTGGTGCCGCCGGCCACGAACGAGCTGATCTCGCTGGTCAAGGGCTCGGCGCTGCTGTCCGTGATCTCGGTCTACGAGCTCACGCGCGCGGGGCAGGCCGTGATCGCGGTGCACTTCGCGCCGTTCGAGATCTTTCTGTTGATCGCGCTGTACTACTACCTCACGGTGTCGGCGCTGGCCTGGCTCTCGCGCTGGCTGGAAAGGAAGTTGCCCGTATGGTGAAACCGGTGCTGCAGGCCAGCGAGGTCTGCAAGAGCTTTGGCGGCCGCCAGGTGCTGCGCGACGCCGCGCTGAGCGTGGCCGAGGGCGAGACCGTGGTGCTGATCGGCCCCACCGAACACGCGACATGATGCTCACCTCACCACGTTATTGAAACATAAGGGAAATCTGCCGCGGGTCTGCTGATAGCGCACTCGCGCCAGGGGCGGCAACGGCTGCGCAGACTGCAGGGCGTGCGATATCGCTGGCCTG
>DATKFT010000603.1:0-2833 GCA_035544335.1 Pseudorhodoferax sp. | reverse complement strand
AACCGGGGCACGCATCCCCTGAACGCGAGTTCGTCATCATCGGCGCCGGCATGTGCGGTCTTTACCAACTGCACAAACTGCTGCAGATGGGCGCCGACGTCACGGTGCTGGAGCGCGGCGACGATGTCGGCGGCACCTGGTACTGGAACCGCTACCCCGGCTGCCGCTTCGATTCGGAGAGCTACACCTACGGTTACTCGTTCTCGAAGGAACTGCTGGAGGAGTGGGACTGGACCGAGCACTTCTCGCCGCAGCCGGACAACCTTCGCTACGTGAACCATGTGGTCGACAAGTTCAAGCTGCGCCCGCACATCCAGTTCGGTTGCAACCTGAAGCGCGCCATCTGGGACGACGAGCACAACTTCTGGACGCTCGAACTGGCCGGCGGCCGCACCCTCACCTGCCGTTTCCTGCTCACCGCCATCGGACTGCTGTCGGCGCCCACGATGCCTCGGCTGCAAGGCATGGACAGCTTCCGCGGCCCATCGTTCCACACCTACCACTGGCCCAAGGAGCCTGTGGAACTGGAAGGCAAGCGGGTGGCCGTGATCGGCACCGGTGCCACCGGCGTGCAGCTGATCGGCGCGATCGCCGACCAGGTCGGTGAACTCACCGTCTTCCAGCGCCGCCCCAATTGGTGCGCACCGCTGCACAACGCGCCGATCTCCGCCACGGAGATGGCTTCGATCCGGACGCGCTATGCAGAGATCTTCGGCAAATGCGATGCCACACCGGGCGGCTTCATCCACGGGCCGGACCGGCGCCGCGTGGCCGAGGTACCCCGCAGCGAACGCCTGGCCTTCTGGGAAAGGCTCTATGCCACACCCGGCTTTGCAATCTGGCTGGGAAACTTCCGCGACGTGCTGATGGACGAGGCAGCCAACGCCGAGTTCTCGGCCTTCGTTGCCGACAAGATCCGCGAGCGCGTCAACGACCCGGTACTGGCCGAGAAACTGATCCCCAAGGACCACGGCTTTGGCATGCAACGCGTGCCCATGGAAACACGCTACTACGAGGCCTACAACCGCGACAACGTGCACCTGGTCAGCATCGGGCAGACGCCGATCGAGCGCATCACCCCGACCGGCATCCGCACCAGCGAGCGTGACCACGAAGTCGACCTCATCGTTTACGCCACGGGCTTCGACGCCGTCACAGGGGCCTTCGACCACATCGACTTCGTCGGCACCGGCGGCCAGCGCCTGCGCGACAGTTGGCGCGACGGGCCGCTCACCTACCTGGGACTGCAGACGCTGGGCTTCCCCAACCTCTTCATGCTGTCCGGGCCGCAGAGCGCGTCGCTGTCAACCAACTTCCCGCGCGGCATCGAGACCGTGGTCGACTGGGCGAGCTCGCTGTTCGAGCATGCCATGCAGCGTGGCATCCACCGCGTCGAGCCCACACCCGAGGCCCAGGCCCAGTGGACCGAACATGTCAAGGAACTGTACCAAGGGCTGCTGCTGCGCAAGGCCAAGTCCTGGTTCACAGGCTACAACTCCAACGTCGAGGGCCACGACAAGATCCGCTACATGATCTACAACGGCGGCGCGCCGCGCTACCGCCAGCGCCTGGCCGAAGTGGCGCAGCAAGGTTACGACGGCTTTCGACTGGGCTGAAGCTGCCGCGCGCGCCTGCCGCCGATAAGGCCGATCTCAAGCCGCAGGATCCTGCCGCACCGCTTCGTCGATCAGTCGCGCCACCAGCGCCGGGTCTTCCATCGGCAGCATGTGGCTCTTGTCCGGCAGGTGCAGGTCGCGGCCGTGGCGGAACTCCTGCGCCAGACCGGGCCACGCCGGTGAGCCCAGCGGGTCCCAGGGCAGGATGGCCGGGTCGCCGGCGCGCGCCCGCACCACCAGCACCGGCACCTGCAGCGCACGGATGCTGGCGTAGATGCCCAGGTTCTGCCGGCTCAGCGGATAGACCTTGCCTTCGAAGGCCGGGTTGCAGGCGAGCTGCCATCCACCGCCGCCGTCGGCCTGGCGCAGGCCGTGCTCGCAGTAGTCGCGCAGGGCCTGCGGCTGGAAGACGTTGTATGGCGCGCGGCCTTCGAAGCGGTCGAACATGGCCTGCGCCGACTCGAAGTGATTCTTCCGCGCCGCTGCCGGATGCAGGGTTCCTGGTGCCGGCTGCGGCAGCTGGTAGTCGGCCGGCGAGAAGATCGTCGGGTCGATCAACAGCAGTTGCGAGAAGCGGCCGGGCTCGAAGGCGGCAGCCTGCACCAGCGCATGCGCGCCCAGGCTGTGGCCCACACCAACGACGCCGTGTACCTGCAGCGCAGCCGCCAGCGCCGCCAGGTCGCGGCCAAAGTCGGCCCAGCTGTCGAAGTCGGCCACCTGGCTGCGGCCATGACCGCGCTGATCGATGGCCAGCACATGGTGGCCCTGCAGCCGCTGGACGACCTGGTCCCAGACCCGGCCGTGGAAGCCGGTGGCGTGGATCAGCCACACGCTGGGGCCATGGCCGCGCATTTGCGGTCGCCATTCAAAGAAGGCCTGCTCGATGCCGTTGGCGACGCAGCGGTGCAGCAGCGGCGCTTCGATCATGCCGGCCACCATCGTTCAGATTTCCGCCGCCAACCGGCTGGCCTGGTCGATGGCGCGCTTGGCGTCGAGCTCCACCGCGTCGAAAGCACCGCCGACCAGATGCGCACGCACGCCGCGCGCCCGCAGCGCGTCGTACACCGTGCGCAGTGGCGTCTGCCCGGCGCACACGACGACGCTGTCTGCCTCGAACAGGCGCGGCTCGCCGTTGACGCGGGTGTGCAGGCCGGCGTCGTCGATGCAAACGTACTCGACGCCGCCCATCATCTGCACGCCGCGGCGGCTCAGCGACA
>DATKFT010000602.1:0-7067 GCA_035544335.1 Pseudorhodoferax sp. | reverse complement strand
CGGGCCGCGACGCGCTGACGCCGCGCGAGCTGGCCGCCAACGAGGCCCAGCTGCGCGCCCGCGTGATGCAGCTGTGGCAGACGCGGCTGCTGCGCTTTTCCAAGCTCACGGTGGCCGACGAGATCGAGAACGCGCTGTCCTACTACGAGGCCACCTTTCTGCGCGAGATCCCCAAGCTCTACGCCCACCTGGAGCGCGAGCTGGGCCACCAGAACGTGGCGAGCTTTTTGCGCATGGGCCAGTGGATCGGCGGCGACCGCGACGGCAACCCCAATGTCAGCGCCGAGACCATGGAGTACGCGCTGCGCCACCAGGCCGACATGGCGCTGCGCCACTACCTGACCGAGGTGCACCACCTGGGCGCCGAGCTCTCGCTGTCGGCCCGCCTGGTCGACATCCCCGCCGAGATGCAGGCGCTCGCCGAGCGCTCGCCCGACACCAGCGAGCACCGCCGGGACGAGCCCTACCGCCGCGCGCTGACGGGCATGTACGCCCGGCTGGCCGCCACGCTCAAGGGGCTGACGGGCGGTGACGCCGCGCGCCATGCCGTGGCGCCGCAGAACCCCTACCTGAAGGCCGAGGAATTCCTGGCCGACCTGCGCACCATCGAGGCCTCGCTGCGCTCGCACCATGGCGCGGCCTTCGCGACGCAGCGCCTGCACCCGCTGATCCGCGCCGTCGATGTGTTCGGCTTCCACCTGGCCACGCTGGACCTGCGCCAGAGCTCGGACAAGCACGAGGAGGTCGTGGCCGAACTGCTGGCCACCGCGCGGCTGGAGCCGCGGTACGCGGCGCTGGACGAAGCCGCCAAGCGCCAGCTGCTGCTGCGCCTGCTCAACGACGCGCGGCCGCTGCGCGTGCTGGGCGCCGAGTACTCCGAGCTCACGCGGCACGAGCTGGCCATCTTCGAGAACGCGCGCAGCGTGCTGCAGCGCTATGGCCGCAACGCCATCCGCCACTACATCATCAGCCACACCGAAACCGTCAGCGACCTGCTGGAGGTGCTGCTGCTGCAAAAGGAAGTGGGCCTCATGCACGGCCTGCTGGACGAGGCCAAGGCCAAGGGCAAGGCCGCGCGCAGCGAAGGCGCGAGCGCCGACCTCATCGTCGTGCCGCTGTTCGAGACCATCGAGGACCTGCGCAACGCCGCGCCCATCATGCGCGAGTTCTACGCGCTGCCCGGCATCGCGCGGCTCGTGCAGCGCTCGGGCGGCGAGCAGGACATCATGCTGGGCTACTCGGACAGCAACAAGGACGGCGGCATCTTCACGAGCAACTGGGAGCTGTACCGCGCCGAGCTGGCCCTCGTGGAGCTGTTCGACGAGCTGGCCGCCAGCCACGACATCACGCTGCGCATGTTCCACGGCCGCGGCGGCACCGTGGGCCGCGGCGGCGGCCCGAGCTACCAGGCCATCCTGGCCCAGCCGCCCGGCACCGTGCGCGGGCAGATCCGGCTGACCGAGCAGGGCGAGGTGATCGGCTCCAAGTACGCCAACCCCGAGATCGGCCGGCGCAACCTGGAAACCCTGGTCGCCGCCACGCTGGAGGCCACGCTGCTGCAGCCCACCAAGGCCGCCACGCCGGCCTTCCTGGACGCGGCCGCCACGCTGTCGGGGGCCAGCATGCGGGCCTACCGCCAGCTGGTCTACGAGACCCCCGGTTTCACCGACTACTTCTTCGAATCCACGCCGATCCGCGAGATCGCCGAACTCAACATCGGCTCGCGCCCGGCCTCGCGCAAGGCCAGCCAAAGCATCGAGGACCTGCGCGCGATCCCCTGGGGCTTCAGCTGGGGCCAGTGCCGGCTCACGCTGCCGGGCTGGTACGGCTTCGGCTCCGCCGTCGAGGCCTTCCTGGTCGGTGACGGCCAGGACGCCGGCACCGGGCGCAAGAAGCCCGCGGGCGCCAAGGACCGCCTGGCGCTGCTGCAGAAGATGTACCGCCAGTGGCCCTTCTTCCGCACGCTGCTGTCCAACATGGACATGGTGCTGGCCAAGAGCGACCTGGCGCTGGCCTCGCGCTATGCCGAGCTGGTCGGCGACGCGCGCTTGCGCAAGAAGGTGTTCGGCGCCATCGAGGCCGAATGGCAGCGCACGGTGCAGGCGCTGGCGCAGATCACGGGCGAGAAGCAGCGCCTGGCCGGCAACGCCGCGCTGCAGCGCTCGATCCGCCACCGCTTCCCCTACATCGATCCGTTGCACCACCTGCAGGTGGAGCTGGTGCGGCGCTACCGTGCAGGCCAGGCCGACGAACGCGTGCGCACCGGCATCCACATCTGCATCAACGGCATCTCCGCGGGCCTGCGCAACACGGGCTGAGCCCGGCCCCTGCGGCGCGCACGGCAGGCGCGGCGCCCACAGGGCCGGCCAAGGACGTGCAAGGCTCTAGGACCGCCCGCCCAGCGCGCGCTCGATCTTCTGGTCCGTCTTGTACTGGCCGAGCGCGTAGACGGCCCAGATCGTGGCCGGCAGCCAGCCGATCAGCGTGATCTGCAGGATCAGGCAGATCACGCCCGCGATCGGCCTGCCGATCGTGAAGAACGTGAGCCAGGGCAGCAGCAGGGCAATCAACAGTCGCATCGTTTCGGTCCTCGCGTACAGGCCTTCCGGGCGGAAGGCCGCTCCAGAGATGCGGGCTCAGGCGTAAACATCAAGCCGCGTGCCCAGCATGCCCTGCGGCACGGGCGGCGGCGGCGGCAGAGATTGCAGCAGCGCCGCCGCAGCGGCCTCCTGCCCGTCCAGCGCCTTCTTGAGCACACGCAGCTGGACGCTGGCGTGCACCGCGTCGCTCGCCCCGCCCTGCGCGGTGGCAGCGGCCGTGGCGGCCTGGACGGCGGGCGTGCTCGCGATGTTCATGCGGACCTGCCGTACACGTCCTCGAAGCGCACGATGTCGTCCTCGCCCAGGTAGCTGCCCGACTGCACCTCGATCATCTCCAGCGGCAGCCGGCCCGGGTTCTCCAGCCGGTGCGTGGCGCCCAGCGGGATGTAGGTCGATTCGTTCTCGGACACCAGGTAGGTCTCCTTGTCGCGCGTGACCTTGGCCGTGCCCGACACCACGATCCAGTGCTCGGCGCGGTGGTGGTGCATCTGCAGCGAGAGCTGGCCGCCGGGCTTGACCACGATGCGCTTGACCTGGAAGCGCGCGCCGTTGTCCACGCTGTCGTACCAGCCCCAGGGCCGGAACACCTTGCGGTGCAGCTGGCCCTCGGCGCGGCCCTCGCGCTTGAGCGCATCGACGATCTTCTTGACGTCCTGCGTGCGGTCCTTGCTGGCCACGAGCACGGCGTCGGCGGTCTCCACGACCACGAGATTGTCCACGCCCACGCAGGCCACGAGCCGGCCCTCGGACAGCGCCAGCGTGTTGCGGCTGTCGTGCAGCAGCACGTCGCCCTGCCTGACGTTGCCGTCCGCGTCCTTGGGCAGCACCTGCCACAGCGCATCCCAGGCGCCCACGTCGGACCAGCCGGCCGACAGCGGCAGCACCACGCCGGCCGGCAGGTCCTCGCGGCCGCCGGCGGCCAGGCGCTCCATGACCGCGTAGTCGATCGAGTCGCTGGGGCAGGCCGTGAACGCGGCCTTGTCCACGCGCAGGAACTCACCGTCGACCGAGCCCTGGTTCCAGGCGCTCTCGCAGGCCGCCAGGATGTCGGGCCGGCAGGCCGCGATCGCCGCCAGCCAGACCGAGGCCTTGAGCATGAACAGCCCGCTGTTCCAGGCATAGCCGCCGGCGTCCAGGTAGCCCTGGGCCGTGGCGCGGTCGGGCTTCTCGACGAAGCGCGCGATGCGGTGCGCGCCGCCGCCGAACACGGGGCCCGACTGGATGTAGCCGTAGCCCGTCTCGGGCGTGTCGGGCGTGATGCCGAAGGTCACCACCGCACCGGCCTCGGCCAGCGCAGCGCCCTGCACCACGACGGCCTGGAAGGCCTGCACGTCCACGATCACGTGGTCGGCCGGCATCACGAGCAGCACGGGGTCGGCGCCGTCGCGCCGCGCGGCCAGCGCGGCCAAGGTCAGCGCGGGCGCGGTGTTGCGTCCCTGGGGCTCCAGCACGATGGCGCCGGGCTTGCCCATCAGGCGCAGCTGCTCGGCGATCACGAAGCGGTACTCCTCGTTGGACACCACCATGGGCGCGGCCACGGACACGCCCTGCAGCCCTTCGACGCGGCGCACCGTGGCCTGCAGCAGCGAGTCCTCGCCGATCAGCGGCAGCAGCTGCTTGGGATACTTCTCGCGCGACAGCGGCCACAGACGGGTACCCGAGCCACCGGACAGCACAACAGGTTGGATCAGCATCGTCGGTTCAACAAGCAATGGAAGGAATCAGGCGGCATAGCCGTTGGGGTTGCTGCTCTGCCAGCGCCAGGCATCCTGGCACATGGCCACGAGGTCGCGCTCGGCGCGCCAGCCCAGCACGGCCAGCGCGGCGGCCGGGTCGGCATAGCAGGCCGCCACGTCGCCCGGGCGGCGCGGCGCGAGCTGGTAGGGCACGGGCCTGCCGCTGGCCTCTTCGAACGCACGCACCATGTCCAGCACGCTGTAGCCCGTGCCCGTGCCCAGGTTCACGGTCAGCCCGCCCGGCTGCGCCTGCAGCCGCTCCAGCGCACGCAGGTGGCCGATGGCCAGGTCGACCACGTGGATGTAGTCGCGCACGCCCGTGCCGTCGGGCGTCGCATAGTCGCTGCCCCAGACCTGCAGCTGCGCGCGCCGGCCGATGGCCACCTGCGCCACGAAGGGCATCAGGTTGTTGGGCACGCCGCGCGGGTCCTCGCCGATCAGGCCGCTGGCATGCGCGCCCACGGGGTTGAAGTAGCGCAGGATCGCGATGCGCCAGGACGCGTCGCTGGCCTGCAGGTCGCGCAGCATGTCCTCGACCATGAGCTTGCTGCGGCCGTAGGGATTGGTGGCCGACAGCGGGTGGTCCTCGGTCAGCGGCAGGCGCTGCGGGTCGCCGTAGACGGTGGCCGAGGAGCTGAACACCAGCTGCTGTACCGCGCATTCGCGCATGGCTTCCAAGAGGCGCAGCGTGCCCACGACGTTGTTGTCGTAGTAGGCCAGCGGCTGCTGCACCGACTCGCCCACGGCCTTGAGGCCCGCGAAGTGGACCACCGCGCTCGCGCCGCTCGTCTTCAGCGCATCGACCAGCGCAGCACGGTCGCGGATGTCGCCACGCACCAGCGTGGGCGCCTTGCCGGCGATGCGCGCGATGCGCGCAATCGCCTCGGGGCTGCTGTTGCAAAAGTTGTCGAAAACTGTGACATCGTGGCCCGTCTGCAACAGTTCCACGCAGACATGGGAGCCGATGTAGCCGGCACCGCCGGTGACAAGAATCATGTGGTGTTCGGGGCTAAGCCGGCGCGGGCCGGCGGAAGAACGGTTCTTGCCGCGCCGTCCGGGGCTTGCGCGCTGCGGCAAAGTGGCGCGGCAAGAATAGCACGCGGCCTGCGCATGTTCGGTGTCTGCGCGGCCTCTGCGCAGTGCCTGGCCGCGGCGGCCCGGGAGCCCCGCTCAGAGCGTGCGTTCAAGCGATTGCCTCTCACGCTCTCAGTCCTGCGGCTGCGCTGCGAGGGCCTGCAGCACGGCGGCGCGGAACCACTGCGCTGCGGGGTCGGCATCGGTCGCGGCATGCCAGTACAGGAACAGCTCCAGCTGCGGCAGCGCCACGGGCAGCGACAGCACCTGGTTGCGCCCGTGCGCGCCGGCCTGGCGGGCCTGCGCGCTGGACATGGTGGCCAGCAGCTCGGTGCGGGCCACGATGGCGCTGGCCGCGCTGTGGCGCTGGCAGCGCACGCGGATCTGGCGCTGCATGCCCAGGCGCCCGAGCGCCACGTCCTCGAGCCCGGCGCCGCGCCGGCGCCCCGTGACCAGCACATGCTCCTGCGCCAGGTAGGCGTCCATGTCGAAGCCCGGCCCGATGACCGGGTGGCCCACGCGGGCCAGCACCACGAGATCGCTGGCGCCGATGCGCTGGCGCCGGATGTCGCCCGTCAGCGGCAGGCCGATGTCCAGCGCCAGGTCGAGTTCGCCGCTGCGCAGGTCTTCCTCCAGGTTGCCGCGGTCGCCGCGCACGGTGGCCAGGCCGATGCCGGGCGCCTCGCGCGCCACGCGCTCGGCCAGGTCCGGCAGGAAGGACATCTCCACCGAGCCGCTGGACGCGAGCCGGAACAGGCGCTGGCTGCTGGCCGGATCGAACTGCCCCCAGCTGCGCAGCATCTGGTCCAGCCCGCCCAGCGAGGAGCGCACCGTGTCGGCCATCACGCGCGCCATCGGCGTGGGGATCATGACGTTGCCCTGGCGCTCGAACAGCGGATCGCCGAGCAGCTCGCGCAACCGGGCCAGCGCATGGCTCACGGCGGGCTGGGACAAATGCAGCTGGCGGCTGGCCGCCGTGATGCCGCGCTCCCGGTAGATCGCGTCGAAGACGGCGAAGAGGTTCAGGTCGATTCGGGACAGCTGCATCGGGTCGCACCGTTCGGCCACGGCCGCGGGGTGCGGCGCGGCCATCGTTGGGCCAGGCTATGCATGCGGCAAATGGAGGGGGATGCGCACATTGCATTCGCCATCGGAGGGTGTCGCTGGCAAGCTCGGAACCTGCCCGGGCTGCAGCACGCAGGCAGCCATTGTCCTTCCTCCACCGGCATTTCCACCGTGACCCTGCACGCATCGACGCTGGCGCCCGCCGCCGCCCCCCGCTTCGTCCCGCTGCAAGCCCTGGTCTGGCACCCCGAGCCGGGCTCGAATGCCCAGCACCGGTCCTGGACGCTGGAGCGCCCGCGCGCGCCGCTCGCCACGCCGGCCCAGCAGCGCACCATGCTCGGTGCCGACTGGCTGGCCGGCGTCGGCGCAGCCGCCCGTGAAGCGCTGGTGGCGGCCCTGCACGTGAGCCCGGTGGCCGCCGGCGACCAGGTGCTGCACCAGGGCGAACAGGCGCCGGCCTGGTATGGCGTTGCGAGCGGCGCGGTCCGCCTGGGCAGCGTCAGCGCCGCGGGCCGCCAGCTCAGCACCGCGCTCGTCGCGCCCGGCGAATGGTTCGGCGAGAGCTCGGCGCTGGCCGGCCGGCCCGAGGCCT
>DATKFT010000601.1:0-2153 GCA_035544335.1 Pseudorhodoferax sp. | reverse complement strand
GAAGATGCCGCGCTCTTCGGGGCAGTAGCCGATGCCCAGCCGCGCGATGTGGTGCGGCGCCAGGCCCAGCAGCTCCGCGCCGTTCAGGCGGACCGAGCCCCTGGCGCGGCCCATCAGCCCCATGACGGCCTTCAGCGTCGTGGTGCGGCCCGCGCCATTGCGGCCCAGCACGGCCACCACCTCGCCCGGATAGACCTGCAGGTCCACGCCGTGCAACACGTGCGACTCGCCGTAGAAGGCCTGCAGGCCTTCGACGGCAAGCAGCGGCTGCTGTCCTGCGCGGTCCTCACGCATGGGAGCCTCCCGCGAGTTCGGCGTGCGCGGTGCCCATGTAGGCCTCACGCACCTGCGGTTCGCGCGACACCTGCGCGTACGGCCCTTCGGCGATGAGCTTGCCGCGCTGCAGCACGCTGATGGTGTGGGCGATGCGCTCGACCACGCCCATGTTGTGCTCCACCATCAGCACCGTGCGGTCGGCCGCCACCTTGGCGATCAGCGCGGTCACGTGGTCGATGTCCTCGTGGCCCATGCCCTGGGTGGGCTCGTCGAGCAGCAGCAGAACGGGGTCGGCCGCCAGCGTCGTGGCGATCTCCAGCGCGCGCTTGCGGCCGTACGGCAGCTCGGCCGCGGGCCGCTGCGCATGGGCTTGCAGCTCCACCGTGGTCAGCAGCGCCATGGCGCGCGCATGCAGGCCGTGCAGCGAGCGTTCGCTGCGCCAGAACTGGAAGGTGGTGCCGAGCCGGCGCTGCAGCGCCACGCGCACGTTCTCCAGCACCGACAGCTGCGGGAACACGGCCGAGATCTGGAACGAGCGCACCATGCCCTGGCGCGCCACCGTGGCCGGGCTGTCGGCGGTGATGTCCTGGCCATCGAACACGATGCTGCCGCGCGTGGGCGCAAGGAACTTGGTGAGCAGATTGAAGACCGTGGTCTTGCCGGCGCCGTTGGGGCCGATCAGCGCGTGGATCTGGCCGCGGCGCACGCGCAGGTCCACCTGGTCGACCGCGACGAAGCCGCGGAATTCCTTGACCAGCTGTCTTGTCTCGAGGATGTAGTCGTTCTGGGGCATGGCGCTTTCTGGTAGCGCCACGATGTTCGGGCCGGGGCCTTTGGCCGGCCTCGTTCGAAAGGACAGTTTGCGGGCCGGGTTTGTACCGAGTGCCCGCTGCCGGCCGGTGCCCTCAGTCCAGCAGCCCGCGCTGGCGCGCGACCGCGATGGCGTGGGTGCGGCTCTCGGTGCCCAGCTTCACGTTGATGCTGCGCAGGTGCGCCTTGACGGTGGTCTCGGAAACAAACAGCCGCTCGGCGATCGCGCGGTTGCGGTGCCCGCCCGTGAGCAGGCGCAGCACCTGCAGCTCGCGCTCGGACAGCACGCCCGCCGCGGTGCCCGAAGGCGCAGCGCTGGGCGGCGCCGGCAGCGCCACCGCGTGCGGGGTGGCTCCCCCGGCCGCCAACAGGCTGGCGACGAAGCCGGTCAACGCGGCATCGCCACCGTGCGTCTCGGCCAGCGAGTCCTGCAGCTCGGCCACCCAGCGCAGCAGCATGGGCCCTTCGTCGACGAAGCTGCGCACGAAGCCTTCGCCAGCGGCAAACTGCAGCGCGTCGCGCAGGCGCCGCAGGCCGGCGGCACCCTGGCCCGTGGCGCACAGCGCTTCGGCCAGCAGGACCGAGAGCTTGAGCGCGCGGCGGTGCCGCTGCAGCGCCTCGGCTTCCTTCAGGGCCTGCTTGAGCGGCGCCAGCACGGACTCGGCCCGGCCCGTGCGGATGCGCAGGCGGAACTGGGCGATGGCGGGTGCCTCGGTGTCGTTGGCGTGCGTGACGAGGCCGCCCAGCGGCTCCCAGGTGCGCTCGTCGCAGCCGCTGGCCAGCTGGCTCTGCGCGGCCACCACCTGGCCGCGCAGCAGCGCCACGCGGCTGCGTTCGAGCCGCGCGGTGGCCACCATGCGGGGCAGGCCGTTGCGGTGGCCGATGAGTTCCATCTCGTCGAGCAGCTCGTCGGCGCGGTTCTGGCGGCCGCGTGCGCAGGCGATGCGGGCCAGCACGGCGAAGCTGGTGATGAGCTGGTCCGGCGCGGCCGCATCCTTGAGCAGCGGCAGGTAGATGTTCAGCAGGCGTTCGGCCTCGTCCAGCGCGTTCGCCTCGTACAGCGCCTC
>DATKFT010000600.1:0-3781 GCA_035544335.1 Pseudorhodoferax sp. | reverse complement strand
GCCGAGCCCAGCAGCACGGGCGTGGCCGCGCGCAGGCGCCCCGCGGGATCGAACAGAAACACCTTGGCGTTGCGCTTGTCCAGGACCACGAAGTGCAGGCCCTGGTGGTCGCCGGAGTCGGTGGCCCAGTCGGCCACGCGGCGCACGTCTTCGGAGGCGGGTTCGCCGCGCAGGTCGGCCAGGCGCACCGCTGCGTGGGCAGGGGCGGCGTGGTGGGCGGGGTGGGATGTGGGGTTGAGGGGGGTGGCGGAGGAGGCGCTGGCCTCGCCATGGCGCAGGCCGGCTGGTGGCAGCACGAGTGCCAGCACGGCCGTCCCCATCAGCAGGCCTTGCTTGAGGCCTGTGAGCATGTCGTTGCGCAGGGGGCGGCCGGCTGGCATGGCGCGGCGATCGTGCGGCAATCGTGCGGCAAGGTGCGCGCTGACTGCGTCAGTTGCGGTCGGCTTGCGGGGGCAGCGGTGCTTGCGCGCCCATGTCGGGGCTGGCCTGGGTCTGCGGCGGCATCGTCTGGGGCTGCGGATTGGTGTTGTTCATGGTGTTGTTGGGCATGCCCTGGGCCGTGCCGGTCTGGGCCTGCGGCGCCATCGGGTCGGTGGCGCCGGTCTGGGCGTAGGCCAGGCCGATGGCGCCGACCAGTGCGGCGGCGGCGACGAGCGAGGTGACGGTGGTGGATGCTTGCATGGTGTGCTCCTGTGGCGGTGGATGGACGACCGGCGGGAGTGCCGGCTGTGGTTCAGCTTAGGGAGGTGCAGGGGCCGGGGCGTCGGTGTGGCGCGCCGGCCGGCGTAGGACGGTGCGGCCTGCAGGCCGCCGCCGCGGCGCCATGGTCCTGCCGGGCCGGCTGTAGGACGCCCGCCGCGCAGCTGTGGGCTTTGGCCGCGCGCTGGCCCTGGCGCGCGCATTGCGCACAATGGCCAGTCGTTCCGGAGGTGTCCATGTCCGTTCCCGCCTACGACCTGGCCGTGTGCATCGGCCGCTTCCAGCCTTTCCACCGCGGCCACGGCGCCGTGCTGCGCGAGGCCCTGGCACAGGCGCGCCGCTGCCTCGTGCTGCTGGGTTCGGCCTGCCAGGCGCGCACGCCGGCCCAGCCCTGGACCTGGCAGGAGCGTGCCGAGATGCTGCGCCAGGCCCTGCCCGAGGAGCTGCGCGAGCGCGTGGACGTGCAGCCCCTGCGCGACCACCACGCGGAGCAGCGCTGGGCCGACGCCGTGCGCGCGCGGGTCGACGCGGCCCTGCCCGGCGGCGGCCGCGTGCTGCTGGCCGGGCATTTCAAGGACGCCAGCAGTGCCTGGATCCGCGACTTTCCGCAGTACAAGCTCTGGGCCGTGCCGGGCTTCGGCGCCTACGCGGCCGGCACGGTGCGCGATGCGCTGCTGGGTGCCACGCCGGGCCAGGCCCAGGCGGCGCTCACGCGCATGGCCCCGCAGCTGCACCCCAACACGCAGGAGTTCCTGCGCGACTGGCTGGACCAGGGCCACCTGCCCGCGCTGGCCGCCGAATGGCAGGCGCTCGCGCGCGGCCGTGCGGAGTGGGCGGGCGCGCCCTACCCGCCGGTGTTCGTGACCGTGGACGCGGTCATCCACTGCCAGGGCCGGGTGCTGCTGATCCGGCGCGGCCAGGCGCCGGGCCTGGGCCTGCTCGCGGTGCCGGGCGGCTTTCTCGAGCAGCGCGACACGGTCTACCAGTCGGCCGTGCGCGAACTCGAGGAGGAGACGGGCCTGGCCATGCTGGAGCCCGCGCTGCGCCAGTGCCTGAAGGCCGTCGCGGTGTTCGACCGGCCCGACCGCAGCCAGCGTGGCCGCGTGCTCACGCATGCGCACCACTTCGACCTGGGCGACCGCGCGCTACCGGCCGTGCAGGCCGGCGACGACGCGCGCGATGCTCAATGGGTGCCCGTGGCGGAACTGGCTGCACTGCAAGACCAGTTCCACGACGACCACTACCAGATGCTGGAGTACTTCCTGGGCATGTGAGGGCCCGGCCGAGGTTTCAGACCACGCCGGCCGAGCGCAGCGCCGCGACCCGGGCTGCGTCCAGCCCCAGCTCGGCGGCCAGCACCTGCGCGGTGTGCTGCCCCAGCATGGGCACGCTGCCGTGCGCGACCGGCGTGCGCGAAAAGCGCAGCGGGCTGCGCAGGCTGGGCACTTCGCCGCCGCGCGCATGCGGCAGGCGCAGGGCCAGGCCGCGGTGCAGCGTCTGCGGGTCCGCGAACACCTGGCCCATGTCGTTGATGGGGCCGCAGGGCACGCCGGCCTGCTCCAGCGCCGCGAGCAACGCGGCGCGCGGGCGGTTCACGAGCCGCGGCGCCAGCGCTTCGCGCAGTGCGGCGCGCGCGGCCACGCGCGCCGCGTTGGTGGCAAAGCGGGGGTCGCCGGCCAGTTCCGGGCAGCCCAGCACGGCGCACAGCGCCTGGAACTGCCCGTTGTTGCCGGCCGCGATGATGAGGCTGCCGTCGGCGCAGCCGAAGACCTCGGACGGCGAGGCGATCGGGTTGGTGTTGCCGGCACGTGCGGGTGCGCGGCCGCTCATGAGGTAGCCCAGGGCCAGGTGGCCGTTCAGCGCGACCGAGGCGTCCAGCATGGCCGCATCGATGGCCTGGCCTGCGCCGCCGCGCTGGCGGTGCAGCAGCGCGCCCAGGATGGCCACGGCCGCATGCAGGCCCGTGACCACGTCCGCGATCGGGATCGCGGTGCGCATGGGTTCGCCGCCCGGCGCGCCCTCGGGCTGGCCGCAGGTGCTCATGAGCCCGGCCAGGCCCTGCAGGATGAAGTCGTAGGCCGGCCGCGCCGCGTAGGGGCCGTCCTGGCCGAAGCCCGTGACCGAGCAGTAGACGATGTCTGGCCGCAGCGCGCGGACAGCGGCCTCGTCCAGCCCGTAGCGCGCCAGCGTGCCGACCTTGTAGTTCTCCACGAACACGTCGCAGCGCGCGGCCAGCTCGCGCACGAGCGCCGCACCCTCGGCGCTGGCGATGTCCACGGTCAGCGACTGCTTGCCGCGGTTGTAGGCCAGGTACAGCGCCGAGTCGTTGCTGTCCGCGCCCGCGCCATCGGGCAGGAAGGGGCCCATGCGCCGCGTGTCGTCGCCCTCGCCGGGCTTCTCGATCTTGTAGACCGTGGCGCCCATGTCGGCCAGCAGCTGCGTGCACAGCGGGCCGGCGATCACGCGCGTGAGGTCCAGCACCTTCACGCCGGAGAGGATGCCCATGTCAGTGCCGCCCGGCCGCCCGAAGGCACTGACACGCCCCCTCGGGGGGCAGCGATACGCGAAGCGATGAGCGTGGGGGCTGTTTCATGTCAATCCAACCGGATGTTGGCCTTGCGCACCACATCGCCCCAGCGCTGCGCCTCGCTGCGGATGAAGGCATCGAACTGCTCGGGCGTGCCGCCCACGGGGTCGATGCCATAGCCGACCAGCTTGGCATGCAGGTCGGGCGCCGCGATGGCCTGCTGCGCCGCGCCCGACAGCCGCGCGAGCGCATCGCGCGGCGTTCTGGCGGGCGCCAGCAGGCCGATCCAGCTGCCGCCGGTCAGCGTGGGGTAGCCCGCTTCGGCGATGGTGGGTACGTCCGGCGCGGCGGGCCAGCGTTTGGCACTGGTCATGGCCAGCGCGCGCAGCTTGCCGGCCTGCACATGCGGCATCATGGTCTGCACCGAGTCGTAGGCCAGCGCGACCTGGCCCGAGAACAGGTCGGGCAGCGCCGGCGCCATGCCGCGGTACGGCACATGCGTCATCGGGACGCCGGCCGTCTGGGCCAGCAGCTCGGCCGCCAGATGCGCGCCCG
>DATKFT010000599.1:0-2062 GCA_035544335.1 Pseudorhodoferax sp. | reverse complement strand
GGCGGCCATGTGGGCGCAGCCATCGTGCGGCTGCTGGCCGGTCTGCCCTATGCCGTGCGCTGGATCGACAGCCGCGACGGCGTGTTCCCGCCCGCGCTGCCGGTGCAGGTGGAGACCGAGTTCAGCGACCCCGTGCAGGCGGCCGTGGCCACGCTGCCGCCCGGCGCGCGCGTGCTGATCATGAGCTTCAGCCATGCCGAGGACCTGGACATCGTGGTCGCCTGCCTGCAGCGGCTGCGTCTGCGCGGCGACCTGCCCTTCGTGGGCCTGATCGGCAGCAAGACCAAATGGGCGACCTTCCGCAGCCGGCTGCAGGCGCGCGGTTTCACGCCGGACGAGCTCGCGCGCATCACCTGCCCGATCGGCGTGCCCGGCATCGCGGGCAAGGAACCCGAGGTCATCGCCGTGGCGGTCGCGGCCCAGCTGCTGCAGCTGGCGCCGCCCCCGGGCGCGGCCGCCGCGCCATCGCCCGCCGCGGGCGTTCAGGCGGCCGGCGCGCGGTAGGCCAGCACCTTCAGGCTGCGCGCCTCGTCGGCGTCGGCGAACACGGGCGGATTGGCCACGCGTTCCACGAGCGCAAGCGTGGGTGCCTGCTCGGCCATGTGGGACGTCAGGAAGTCCAGGCCGAGCTCGGGCGCGTTCAGGCACAGCAGCGCATGGCCGCCCGGCATCAGCAGGTCGGGCAGGCGCCGCATGAGCCGCGGGTAGTCCTTGGTCGCCACGAAGCTGCCCTTCTGGTAGCTGGGCGGGTCGACGATGATGAGGTCGTAGGCGCCGCCGCGTGCGATCTTGCCCCAGCTGCTGAAGACATCGTGCGCCGCGAAGCTGGCACCCGCCGCGACGCCGTTGAGCTGGTGGTTGTGCTGGCCCGTGGACAGCGCGGCGCGGCTCATGTCCATGTTGAGCACCTGCTCGGCGCCGGCCAGCCGCGCCACGACCGAGAACGCGCAGGTGTAGGCGAACAGGTTCAGCACGCGCATGCGCGTGGGCGCCGCATGGGCCGCCACGGTGCGGCGCACCCAGGCGCGGCCTGCCGCCATGTCGGGGAAGAAGCCGTGGTTCTGGCCACGCAGCAGGTGCACGAGGTAGCGCGCACCCTGTTCCGTGACCACATGCGGCTGTGGCACTTCGCCGGCCATGAGCCGGGTCTGCGTGCGCTCGCCGCCCAGCCGGGTCTGCAGCACCCAGTTCAGTGCCTGGCCGGGTGCGATCTGCTGCCAGCGCTGCTGCAGCGCCGCGCCGATGGCGGCTTCGTCGTGTTCTGACAGCGCGGCGAAGCTGGTCAGCAGCAGCACGGGCGGGAACGCGTCGAGCACCAGGTGCTGGCAGCCCGGATGCAGGCCGCCGCGGCCGTGGAAGATGCGCTGCGCATCGGTGGGAAGGGCCATCCGGGCGATGGCATCGAACAGGGCTTGCATGGGGATTCTTGGCGGGCAGGGCGGCCGATTGTGGCTGCTCATTCGTGCACGCTGCGGCCATGCCGCGCGGGCCTGGCACGCGCGTTGCTGCGGCAGGCCTGGTGTTTACCCTGTGCATTCATAACGCGGTACGCATATGCACTATGGTGGTGCTGGTATGCCACAGTGCGGGCGAACCGGGACGATCCAGCATCGGGCGACGAAGACCCCGAAACCACCCACGAGCTTGCCATGAACCCTTCGAACAGCACATCCGACAGCAGCAGCCACGCGATCCGCTTCTACCACCGCGGCGAGGTGGTGCAGGTGCAGGGCGTGCACCCGACGCGCTCGGTGCTGGACTGGCTGCGCGAGGACGCGCGCTGCACGGGCACCAAGGAAGGCTGCAACGAGGGCGACTGCGGCGCCTGCACCGTGGTGGTCGGCGAACTCGACGGCCAGGGCGCGCTGCGGCTGGAGAGCAAGAACGCCTGCATCCAGTTCCTGCCCACGCTGGACGGCAAGGCGCTGTTCACGGTGCAGGACCTGCAGCCCATGTGCGCCGTGCCGAGCCCTGCGCCCGCGCATGGCGAGGCGGTGCTGCACCCGGTGCAGCAGGCGCTCGTGGACTGCCACGGCTCGCAGTGCGGCTTTTGCACGCCGGG
>DATKFT010000598.1:0-20096 GCA_035544335.1 Pseudorhodoferax sp. | reverse complement strand
GCAGCGCAAGGCATTGCCTTGCCGCGCATCGCGCGCACGGACAGCGACGACGGCATGGCCTACGAACATGTCACCGTCGCCATCGACCGCGCGCGCCGCACCGCCACGCTGACCGTCAAGGCGCCGGCCGCCGCGCAGCCGACAGACACTGCCGGTATCGAGGCCGCGGGCGCCGCCTGGTGGCCGCTGGCCATGGGCCGCCAGCTCGACGACGCGATCCTGAACCTGCGCACCAACGAACTCGACATCGGCACCTGGCTGCTCAAGACCGAAGGTGAAGCCTCTGCCGTGCTGGCGGTGGACGCCACCATCCTCGCGCACCAGGACCACTGGCTCGTGCGCCAGACCCTGGGCCTGCTGCGCCGCACCTTCGCGCGGCTGGACGTGTCCTCGCGCACGCTGTTCGCGCTCGTGGAGACCGGCTCCTGCTTCGCCGGCATGCTGGCCGAACTGGCCTTCGCGGCCGACCGCACCTACATGCTGGCGCTGCCCGACGATTCGGACAAGGCGCCCAGGATCACGCTGGACGAATTCAACTTCGGCCTGCTGCCGCTGGTCACCGACCAGAGCCGGCTGCAGCGCCGCTTCTACGAGGAGGCCGCGCCGCTGGAGGCCGCGCGCGCCGCCGCCGGCAAGCCGCTCGATGCCGACACCGCACTGGCACAGGGCCTCGTGACCGCCGCGCCCGACGACATCGACTGGGCGGACGAGATCCGCATCGCGCTGGAAGAGCGCGCCGCCATGTCGCCCGACGCGCTGACCGGCCTGGAGGCCAACCTGCGCTTCGCGGGCAAGGAAAACATGGCCACGCGCGTCTTCGGCCGCCTGTCGGCCTGGCAGAACTGGATCTTCCAGCGCCCCAATGCCGTGGGCGAGAAGGGTGCGCTCAAGCTGTACGGCAAGGGCGAGAAGACGGCTTTCGACTTCAACCGCGTCTGAACGAATTCAGGAGACCCCGATGAGCACGATCAACTACAGCGAGAAGATCCCCAACAACGTCAACCTGGGCGAAGACCGCACGCTGCAGCGCGCGCTCGAAGGCTGGCAGCCCAACTTCATCCATTGGTGGGACGACGTGGGCCCCGAGGGCTCGACCAACTACGACGTGTACCTGCGCACCGCCGTCAGCGTGGACCCGCAGGGATGGGCCCAGTTCGGCCACGTGAAGATGCGCGACTACCGCTGGGGCATCTTCCTGAACCCGGGCGATGCCAACCGCCAGATCCACTTCGGCGACCACAAGGGCGAGAAGGCCTGGCAGGACGTGCCCGGCGAGCACCGCGCCAACCTGCGCCGCATCATCGTCACGCAGGGCGACACCGAGCCGGCGTCGGTCGAGCAGCAGCGCCACCTGGGCCTGACCGCGCCCTCCATGTACGACCTGCGCAATCTGTTCCAGATCAACGTGGAAGAGGGCCGCCACCTGTGGGCCATGGTCTACCTGCTGCACAAGCACTTCGGCCGCGATGGCCGCGAGGAGGCCGAGGCGCTCTTGCAGCGCACCTCGGGCGACCAGGACAACCCGCGCATCCTGGGGGCCTTCAACGAGAAGACGCCGGACTGGCTGGCCTTCTTCATGTTCACCTACTTCACCGACCGCGACGGCAAGTTCCAGCTCTCCGCGCTGGCCGAGAGCGCGTTCGACCCGCTGGCCCGCACGACCAAGTTCATGCTGACCGAGGAGGCGCACCACATGTTCGTGGGCGAGAGCGGCGTCTCGCGCGTGCTGTCGCGCACGGCCGCCGTCATGAACGAGCTCAAGACCGACGACGCGGCCAAGGTGCGCGCGGCCGGTGCCATCGATCTCGGCACGATCCAGCGTTACCTGAATTTCCACTACAGCGTGACCATCGACCTGTTCGGCGCCGACCAGTCGAGCAACGCGGCCATCTTCTACAGCTCGGGCCTCAAGGGCCGCTACGAGGAAGGCAAGCGCGAGGACGACCACCAGCTCAAGGGCCAGACCTACAAGGTGCTCGAAGTGGTCAACGGGCAGCTGCAGGAAAAGGAAGTGCCCATGCTCAACGCGCTCAACGAGGTGCTGCGCGACGACTTCATCAAGGACTCGGTGGCCGGCGTGAACCGCTGGAACAAGGTGCTGGAGAAAGCCGGCATCCCGACGCGCCTGACGGTGCCGCACAAGGCCTTCAACCGCCAGATCGGCGCGCTGGCCGGCATCAAGATGTCGCCCGATGGCCGCGTGGTCAGCGACAACGAGTGGAACGCGCGCAAGGCCGAATGGCTGCCCACGCCGGAAGACTTCGCGTTCGTGGCCTCGCTGATGGGCCGCGTGGTCGACCCTGGCAAGTTCGCGGGCTGGATCGCGCCGCCGGTGATGGGCATCAACCGCCAGCCGGTGGACTTCGAATACGTGCGCTTTGGGTGAAGCCATGGACATGGCCGTGGACACCGCCGTCATCCAGCAGCACCTGATCGACCCCGAGATCTGCATCCGCTGCAACACCTGCGAGGCCACCTGCCCCGTGGGCGCCATCACGCACGACGACCGCAACTACGTGGTCAAGGCCGATGTCTGCAACGGCTGCATGGCCTGCATCTCGCCGTGCCCCACGGGCTCGATCGACAACTGGCGCACCATGCCCAGGCTGCGCGCCTATTCCATCGAGGAGCAGCTGGGCTGGGACGAGCTGCCGGCCGCACTGACGCCCGAGCAGCTGGCCGCCGCCGGCGTGGGCGAGGTGCCCGCCGAAGCACCGCCGCCCGTGCAGGCCACGCCCGAGCCCGGCACCGTGGCGTTCAACAGCGCGCAGTACGGCGCCAGCATCCCGCCCTGGTCGGCCGCGCACGCCTATACCAACCTGTACAGCACCAAGAAGCCGACCACGGCCACCGTGGTCGGCAACTTCAACTGCACCGAGGCCGGCTTTGCGAGCGAGACCCACCACGTGGTGCTGGACTTCGGCGCCATGCCCTTCCCGGTGCTGGAGGGCCAGTCCATCGGCATCGTGCCGCCGGGCATCGATGCGCTGGGCCGGCCGCACCAGCCGCGCCAGTACTCGGTTGCGAGTCCGCGCAACGGCGAGCGGCCGGGCTACAACAACCTGTCGCTCACGGTGAAGCGCGTGACCGAGGACCACCAGGGCAAGCCGGTGCGCGGCATCTGCTCCAACCATGTCTGCGACCTCCAGGTCGGCGAGCAGGTGCAGGTGGTCGGGCCGTTCGGCAGCAGCTTTTTGATGCCCAACCACCCGAAGTCGCACCTCGTGATGGTCTGCACGGGCACCGGCAGTGCGCCCATGCGCGCGATGACCGAGTGGCGCCGGCGGCTGCGCCACAGTGGCAAGTTCGAAGGCGGCAAGCTCATGCTGTTCTTCGGCGCGCGCACGCAGCAGGAGCTGCCCTACTTCGGCCCGCTGCAGAGCCTGCCCAAGGACTTCATCGACATCAACCTCGCGTTCTCGCGCACGCCGGGCCAGCCGAAGAAGTACGTGCAGGACAGCCTGCGCGAGCGCGCGGCCGACATCGCCGCGCTGCTGCAGGACGGCGCCAGCCACTTCTACGTGTGCGGCTTGAAGAGCATGGAGCAGGGCGTGGTGCTGGCGCTGCGCGACATCGCCACGGGCGCCGGGCTGGACTGGGAGGGCATCGCCGCCGGCCTCCGGCGCGAAGGCCGGCTGCACCTGGAGACCTACTGAACCTCAGGCCGCACGCGTGCGCCGCGCGGCCTTCGCGCCCGCGGCGGCACGCATGCCCGGCGGCGGCTTGACCTGCCCCACGCCGCCCAGGAACAGGTCGGCCACGATGGGGCCCATGGCGTCGTAGTCCAGTGCGCCGTCGGGCTTCATCCAGGTGAACATCCAGTTGATCATGCCGAACAGCAGCATGGTCAGCGGCTTGGCCATCTGCGCCACGGCCGCGCTGTGCTGCGTGCCGGCCAGCGCACGCGCGAAGCCGGCCACGACCACGCGCTCCTTGTCGAGCACGCGCTGGCGGTCCTCGTCGCTCAGGAACTTGACGTCCTCGGTCAGCACGCGGTGCGCGTCCTGCGCATGGGCGTACTCCTCGACGATGCGGCCGATCAGATGGCGCAGCCGGGCCTCGCCCTGCAGCTGCAGCGCGGCCTCGTCGTCGATGAGCGCGGCCAGGCGCGAGACATGGTCGTCGGCGATGCTGAGCAGCAGCGTGTACTTGTCCTTGTAGTAGTGGTAGAGCGTGGCCTTGGACAGGCCGCAGGCCTCGGCCACCTGGTTCATCGACGTGGCCGAGTAGCCGCGCCTGGCGAAGAGCTGGGCGGCCTGCGCCAGGATCATCTCGCGCTGGTCTTCGTAGCTGGCTGATCGTCCGCGTGGCATCCCGGTGCTTCCTCTGTCGGTTTCTCTTGAAGGCGAAGGCGTGGATGCTAGCCGCCGCGCTTGGTGTCGATCAGCGACTTCACGTCCACGCGCATGACGCGGGGCCGGTCGGCTTCCACGGCCGGCAAGGGCGCGACCTCGACGAGCGAGGCCAGGCTGCGCCGCGTGAGGTCCTGGTAGGTGCGCGTGCCCTCCAGCTTCCAGGCCACCTCGGCGTCGCTGAGTTCGCGCCGCACCTTGGCCGGCATGCCCGCCACGAGGCTTTTGGGCGGCACGTGCATGCCGGCCGGCACGAAGGCGCAGGCGGCCACGATGCTCGCGGCGCCGATCTCGGCCTCGTCCATGACCACCGCGTTCATGCCCACCAGCGCATCGCGCCGCACCGTGCAGCTGTGCAGCACGGCGCCGTGGCCGATGTGGCCGTTTTCCTCCACCACCGTGTCCTGGTCCGGAAAGCCGTGGATGACGCAGGTGTCCTGCACGTTCGCGCCACGCTGCAGCACGATGCGGCCGAAGTCGCCGCGCAGGCAGGCGCAGGGGCCCACGTAGCAGTCGGGCCCCACGAGCACGTCGCCGATCAGCACCGCGCTCGGATGCACATAGGCGCTGGGGTCGATCACGGGGATCACGCCTTCGATGGAATAGCAGGGCATGCAGGTCTCCTGGTGTTGTGGGGCCGGGGGCCTAGGGTTTGTCCTGAAGCGCCAAACCTTGAAGACGCCATGCGCCTGATCCTAAAATCTACCGGACGGTCGGTCAATAGTGTTTGATCTACCGCAAGCGCGTTGCAAGCCCTCGCCCAAGGAAATGCCCACGATGACAACCGAGCCCCTGGTCCTGGTGGCCGACGACGGTGCCACGCGCACGCTGACGCTGAACCGTCCGGCCGCGATGAACAGCTTCACGACCGCCATGCATGCCGAGCTGCTGGCCGCCCTGAACGACGCCGCCGCCAGCAGCACCGTGCGCTGCCTGGTGCTCACGGGTGCGGGCCGCGGCTTCTGCGCCGGCCAGGACCTGGGCGACCCGCAGGCTGCGCCGGGCCAGGACCTGGGCGCGCTGATCGCGGCCTGCTATCTGCCGCTCGTGGAGCGCATCCGCTCCATGCCCGTCCCCGTGCTCGCCGCCGTGAACGGCGTGGCCGCGGGCGCCGGCGCCAACCTCGCGCTGTGCTGCGACGTGGTGGTGGCCGCGCGCTCGGCCAGCTTCCTGCAGGCCTTCTCCAAGATCGGCCTGGTGCCCGACACCGGCGGCACCTGGCTGCTGCCGCGCCTGGTGGGCCACGCGCGCGCGCTGGCCATCGCGATGACGGGCGACAAGATCCCGGCCGAGCAGGCCGCGGCCATGGGCATGGTCTGGCAGTGCGTGGACGACGCGCAACTGGCCCCCACGGTGCAGGCGCTGGCCGCACGCCTGGCGGCCATGCCGACGCGGGCCCTGGTCGCCACGCGCCAGGCCCTGGCCGATGCGCAGCGGATGGACATGGGCGCCGCGCTGCAGATGGAGGCGCGGCTGCAGAGCGCGCTCGGCAGCGCGCACGACTACCTCGAAGGCGTGGACGCGTTCCGCAACAAGCGCGCGCCGCAGTTCACGGACCGCTGAAATGAGACCACCCCCGTTTGGATTTCTCACTGCGTGTAGAAATCCCATCCCCCCTCCAGGGGGCGCCGCGAGCGCCCGGGCAGAGCCCGTTGCGCCGCGTCTGCTGGCATGGCCTGCTCCGCGGCCTTCGGAGCCTTTGCTTGCGCGCCGGTGTCGTGCGCTGCGGGTGGCGCGCCGCGCCATGGAGAACTGAGATGACGCCCCAACAGATCGCCGAACGCGTGCGCGACGGCATGCTCGCCAACGACCGCGCCACGCGTGCCCTGGGCATGCAGGTGGCCGAGATCGGCCCGGGCACCGCCACGCTGACCATGCCGGTGCGCGAGGACATGCTCAACGGCCACGACACCTGCCATGGCGGCCTGATCACCACGCTGGCCGACTCGGCCTTCGCGTTCGCGTGCAACTCGCATGGCGAGCTCACGGTGGCGGCCTCCATCGCGGTCGACTTCCTGGCGCCGGGCCGCCAGGGCGACCTGCTCACGGCGCGGGCCTTCGAGGTGTCCAAGGCCGGCCGCACGGGGCTGTACGACTGCGAGGTGCGCAACCAGCGCGGCGAGCGCATCGCGGTGTTCCGCGGGCGCTCGCACACCATGAAGGGCAGGCCGGCCGCGGGCGGGCTGGGCGCCTGAGGGCGGCAGGGACGCGGAAGACAGCAGAAGAGACGGACGAGACGGACGAGACGGAGACAAGCATGACCGTGAAGACCCCCGCCCCCGGCGAGCTGGACCCGATCGAGACGGCCAGCCGCGACGAGATCGCCGCGCTGCAGCTGCAGCGCCTGCGGGCTAGCTTGCAGCGCGCCTACGACAAGGTGCCGCACTACCGCCAGGCCTTCGACGCCAAGGGCGTGCATCCGCAGGACCTGAAGCAGCTGTCCGATCTCGCGCGGTTCCCGTTCACGGTCAAGTCGGACCTGCGCGACAACTACCCGTTCGGCATGTTCGCGGTGCCGCGCGCGCAGGTGGCGCGCATCCATGCGTCCAGCGGCACCACGGGCAAACCCACGGTGGTGGGCTACACGCGCGGCGACATCGACACCTGGGCCGAACTCGTGGCGCGCTCCATCCGCGCGGCGGGCGGGCGGCCCGGCGACATGGTGCATGTGGCCTACGGCTACGGCCTGTTCACGGGCGGCCTCGGCGCGCACTACGGCGCCGAGCGCGCGGGCTGCACCGTCGTGCCCATGTCGGGCGGGCAGACCGAAAAGCAGGTGCAGCTGATCCGCGACTTCCAGCCCGACATCATCATGGTCACGCCCAGCTACATGCAGGTGCTGATCGAGGAGTTCACGCGCCAGGGCCTGGACGCCGCGGCCAGTTCGCTCCAGGTCGGCATCTTCGGCGCCGAGCCCTGGACCGAGGCCATGCGCCGCGACATCGAGCACAAGGCCGGCCTGGACGCCGTGGACATCTACGGCCTGTCGGAGGTCATGGGCCCGGGCGTGGCCAGCGAGTGCGTGGAGAGCAAGGACGGGCCGGTGGTCTGGGAGGACCACTTCTACCCCGAGATCATCGACCCCGACACCGGCGAGGTGCTGCCCGACGGGCAGGAGGGCGAGCTGGTCTTCACCTCGCTGACCAAGGAGGCCATGCCCATCGTGCGCTACCGCACGCGCGACCTCACGCGGCTGCTGCCGCCGACGGCGCGCGCGTTCCGCCGCATGGGCAAGATCGTCGGGCGCAGCGACGACATGATGATCATCCGCGGCGTCAACGTCTTTCCCACGCAGGTCGAGGAGATCGTGCTCGCGCACCAGCAGCTCACGGGCCTGTACCAGCTGCACGTGGGCCGCGAGGGCCTGCTCGACACCGTGGAGGTGCACTGCGAGCTGCAGCCCGCGCTGTGCGGTATGGCCGACAGCGAGCGCAGCGCCATCGCGCAATGGGTGCAGCACCGCATCAAGACGCTGGTGGGCATCTCCACCGCGGTGCGCGTGTTCGACCCCGACACCATCGAGCGCACGCAGACCGGCAAAGCCAGGCGCGTGTTCGACAAGCGGCCACGCTGACGCCATTTTTCAACCCCTGTTCCACCGAGGACGCGCCATGTACACCCAAGCCATGGACACCATGGGCAAGGACGCCGGCGACGGCGCCAAGCCGGTCCGCTCCGCCCAGGAGATGCGCCTGCAGCAGCGCTTCGACGAGCGCATCGACGCCGGCGAATTCATCGAGGCCAAGGACTGGATGCCGGACCACTACCGCAAGACGCTGCTGCGCCAGATCAGCCAGCACGCGCACTCGGAGATCGTGGGCATGCTGCCCGAGGGCAACTGGATCAGCCGCGCGCCCACGCTCAAGCGCAAGGCCATCCTGCTGGCCAAGGTGCAGGACGAGGGCGGCCATGGCCTGTACCTCTACGCCGCGGCCGAGACGCTGGGCAGCTCGCGCGACCAGATGCTGGACGCGCTGCACACCGGCCGGGCCAAGTACAGCTCCATCTTCAACTACCCCACGCTGACCTGGGCCGACATCGGCACCATCGGCTGGCTCGTGGACGGCGCGGCCATCATGAACCAGGTGCCGATCTGCCGCTGCTCCTACGCGCCCTATGCGCGGGCCATGGTGCGCATCTGCCGCGAGGAGAGCTTCCACCAGCGCCAGGGCTACGAGTCGCTGCTGACCATGGTGCAGCACGGCACGCAGGCGCAGAAGGACATGGTGCAGGACGCCGTGAACCGCTGGTGGTGGCCCTCCATCATGATGTTCGGACCGCCCGACGACCAGTCGCCCAACAGCGCGCAGTCCATGCGCTGGGGCATCAAGCGCGTGAGCAACGACGAGCTGCGCCAGAAGTTCATCGACGCGGCCGTGGAGCAGGCCAGGATCCTGGGCGTCACGCTGCCCGACCCCGACCTGAAATGGAACGAGGAACGCCAGGCGCACGACCACGGCGCCATCGACTGGGACGAGTTCTGGCGCGTGATCGGCGGCGACGGCCCCTGCAACCGCGAGCGCCTGGGCGCCCGCGTGCAGGCCTGGGAGGAGGGCGCCTGGGTGCGCGAGGCCGCACTGGTCCACGAGCGCAAGCAACAGCAACGCACGATGCAGGAGGCCGCATGAACGAGTCGACGAACGAATGGCCGCTGTGGGAAGTCTTCGTGCGCAGCAAGGCGGGCCTGGACCACAAGCACTGCGGCAGCCTGCACGCGGCCGACGCCAAGATGGCGATCCAGATGGCGCGCGACGTCTACACGCGGCGCCAGGAAGGCTGCAGCGTCTGGGTGGTGCTGTCCGAGCAGATCGTGGCCAGCGACCCGCGCGACAAGGACATGTTCTTCGACCCGGCCGAGGACAAGGTCTACCGCCACCCGACCTTCTACCAGCTGCCCCAGGCGGTCGACCACATGTGAGCGCTGCCGCCATGACCACCGCTTCCATCGAACTCGACTGCACGCCCGCCACGCAGTATTTGCTGCGCATCGGCGACAGCTGCCTGATCCTCGCGCAGCGCACCGCCGAGTGGTGCGGCCACGCGCCCATCCTCGAAGAGGACATCGCGATGTCCAACATCGCGCTGGACCTGATCGGCCAGGCGCGCGCCGTGCTCACGCGGGCCGGCGAGGTGGAGGGCCGCGCGCACGACGAGGACCAGCTGGCCTTTCTGCGCCAGGAGCGCGACTACTTCAACGTGACGCTGGCCGAGCTGCCACGCGGCGATTTCGCGCAGGCCGTGCTGCGCAACACCATGGCCGCCACCTGGTTCAAGCTGCTGTGGCAGCGCCTGGCCGCCGAGAGCTGCGATGCCGAGCTGCGTGCCATCGCGGCCAAGGCGCTCAAGGAGGCGCGCTACCACCAGCAGCATTCGGGCGACTGGGTGGTGCGCCTGGGCGACGGCAGCGCCGAATCGCGCCGGCGCATGGAGGCCGCGCTCGCGCAGCTGTGGCGCTACGCGGCCGAGCTGTTCGACACCGACGCCTTGGATGAGGCCGCGGCCGCGGCGGGCTGGGGCCCGCGCTGGGCCGAGCTCGAGGCGCCGTGGCAGGCCGAGATGCAGCAGATCCTCGCCGAGGCCGGCCTCGCCGTGCCGGCCGTGAGCCGCTTTCGCAGCGAAGGCAAGCGCGGCCGCCACAGCGAGCACATGGGCTTTCTGCTGGCCGACATGCAGTACCTGCAGCGCGCCTTCCCGGGCGGGGTGTGGTGATGGCACAGGCCGCCATGGCATCCGCCGCACCCGCAGCAACCACAGCGACGGACGCGCGCATCGCGTCCGCGTGGGCGGTGCTGGACCAGGTGCCCGACCCCGAGGTGCCGGCGCTGTCGGTCTGCGACCTGGGCATCGTGCGCGAGGTGATCGCGCACGCGGACGGCCTGGAGCTCGTGCTGACGCCCACCTATTCCGGCTGCCCCGCGACCGAGGCCATCGCACACGACGTGGTGCAGGCCGTCGATGCCGCCGGCCTGGGCCCGGCCCGCACCACGCTGCGCCGTGCGCCGGCCTGGACCACGGACTGGATCAGCGCCGCGGGCCGCCGCAAGCTGGCGGACTACGGCATCGCGCCGCCCGGCGCCGTGTCCGCGGACGGCGCGGTACCCATCCGCTTCTTCGGGCGCCGCACCGATGCCGCGGTGCCGGCCTGCCCGCGCTGCGGCAGCGCCCAGACCGAGCGCCTGTCGGCCTTTGGTGCCACGGCCTGCAAGGCGCTGTACCGCTGCCGCGCGTGCCGCGAACCCTTCGAGCATTTCAAACCCATCTGATGGACATGAAACACCCCCAAGCGGCTGCGCCGCTCCCCCCTCTGCTGCGCGAGGGGGGCGCACCCAGAGGCCTGGCAGAGCCAGTTCCTCGGGTGCACTGGCATGGCCTGCTCCGCGACCTTCGGAACCTTTGCTTGCGCGCCGGGGTCGTGTTCTGCGGGCGGCGCACCAGCACCATGGACAACTGACATGAGCGCCCTGTTCCATCCCCTGCGCGTGCGCGCGATCGAGCCCGACACGTCCGAGGCGGTGATCGTCTCCTTCGACGTGCCCGAGGCGCTGCGCGAGACCTTCGGCTTCACCCAGGGCCAGTACCTCACGCTGCGCACCGAGATCGACGGCCAGGACCTGCGCCGCTCCTACTCCATCTGCGCGGGCGTGGACGACGGCGAGCTGCGCGTGGGCGTGCGCAAGGTGCGCGGCGGCGTGTTCTCCAACTGGATCAACGCGCACCTGCAGCCCGGCGACACGGTCAGCGTGATGGCGCCGCAGGGCCGCTTCTTCGTGCCTTTGGCCCCGCAGGCGCGGCGCCACCATCTGGGCATCGCGGGCGGCAGCGGCATCACGCCCATCCTGTCCATCATGAAGACCGTGCTCGCGCGCGAGCCGCTGAGCCGCTTCACGCTGATCTACGGCAACCGGCTGCTGCAGTCCACGATGTTCAAGGAGGAGATCGAGGACCTCAAGAACCGCTACATGGCGCGGCTGTCCTTGCAGCACGTGTTCTCCGACGAGCACACCGATGCGCCGCTCAACCACGGCCTCATGGACCGCAGCAAGATCGCCGCGTTCCTGCAGAGCGTGGTGCCGGCGGCCGGCATCGACCATGCCTACATCTGCGGCCCGTTCCAGATGAACGACGAGGCCGAGGCCGCGCTGCTGGCGGCCGGCGTGCCCGAGGAGCGCATCCACATCGAGCGCTTCGGCGTCGCGCTGCCGGGCCAGGGCGTGGCAGCGGGCGCGGGCGTGGGCGTCAGCGCTGTGGGCGCCGTGGACGCGGTGGTGCACGAGGCCCAAGCCGGCGACGCCGAGACCGCGCGCATCACCATCGTGCGCGACGGCCTGTCGCGCGAGATCGGTTTCACGCGCCAGCAGCCCAGCATCCTCGACGCGGCCTCGGCCGCCGGGCTGGAGGTGCCGTACTCGTGCACCTCGGGCGTGTGCGGCACCTGCCGCGCCAAGCTGCTGGAGGGCCAGGTGCGCATGGAGCGCAACTTCGCGCTCGACAAGAAGGAGGTGGCGGCCGGCTTCGTGCTGACCTGCCAGGCCCATCCGCTGACCGAGCGCGTGGTGCTGTCCTTCGACGAGCGCTAGCGTGGACGGCACCGCGCGTGGGGAACATCCCGATGACGGTGCGGCCCCAAAGGCGGTCCACTAGACCCCCCGATCGACCCCCCGATCCTTTCTAACCCTGGAGACAAGAATGAAGTCCTTCCCCAAGAACATCCTGGCACTGGCCGGCCTGCTGGCACTGGCCACCGTGGCCCAGGCCCAGATCAACGTCGGCGTCACGCTCTCGGCCACGGGGCCGGCCGCCTCGCTGGGCATTCCCGAGAAGAACACGATCGCGCTGATGCCCAAGACCATCGCGGGCCAGAAGATCAACTACGTGGTGCTGGACGATGCATCGGACACCACCGCGGCCGTCTCCAACACGCGCAAGCTCATCGCCGACAGCAAGGTCGACGTGGTGCTGGGCTCCACGGTCACGCCGGCCTCGCTGGCCATGATCGACGTGGCGGCCGAGGCCAAGGTGCCCATGATCTCCATGGCCGCCTCGGCGCGCATCGTCGAGCCCATGGACGACAAGCGCAAGTGGGTCTTCAAGACGCCGCAGAACGACATCATGATGTCGCTGGCCATCGCCGAGCACATGGGCAAGACGGGCGTGAAGACCATCGGCTTCATCGGCTTCTCCGACGCCTATGGCGAGGGCTGGTTCCAGGAGTTCAGCAAGGCCGCCGAGCTCAAGGGCTTGAAGGTCGTGGCCAACGAGCGCTTCGGCCGCACCGACACCTCGGTCACGGGCCAGGTGCTCAAGCTCATGGCGGCCAAGCCCGACGCGGTGCTCGTGGCCGGCTCCGGCACGCCGGCTGCGCTGCCGCAGAAGACGCTCAAGGAGCGCGGCTACACGGGCAAGATGTACCAGACGCACGGCGTGGCCAACGCCGACTTCCTGCGCGTGGGCGGCAAGGACGTGGAGGGCACCTTCCTGCCGGCCGGCCCGGTGCTGGTGGCCGAGCAGCTGCCCGCGTCCAACCCCGTGCGCAAGAGCGCGCAGGCCTACATCGCGGCCTACGAGGCCGCGCACGGCAAGGGCAGCGTCTCGACCTTCGGCGCCCACGCCTGGGACGCCGGCCAGCTGATGGCCACGGCCGTGCCCGTGGCGCTGAAGACGGCGCAGCCCGGCACGCCCGAGTTCCGTGCCGCGCTGCGCGACGCGCTCGAGAAGATCCAGGAGATGCCGGGCGCCCATGGCATCTTCACGATGTCGCCCACCGACCACCTGGGCCTGGACCAGCGTGCGCGCGTGATGGTCAAGATCGAGAACGGCACCTGGAAGTACCAGCCCTGAGCCCCCTGCGGCGCCCGGCCGCGGCATGCGGGCGGGCGCGCGTTTCCAACTCTTGAACGGGATCCTCCATGGATGGACAGATCGCCCTGCTGCTCGCGCAGGACGGCCTCGTGAATGGCGCGGTGTATGCGCTGATGGCGCTGGCCCTGGTGCTGGTGTTCTCGGTCACGCGCGTGATCTTCATACCCCAGGGCGAGTTCGTGGCCTTCGGCGCGCTGTCGATGGCCATGCTGCAGGCCGGCAAGACGCCGGCCACGCTGTGGCTGCTGCTGACGCTGGCCGCCGTGGTGCTCGTGGTCGAGGTCTGGCGCCACCGGCGCGGCGCGGCCGTGGACTGGAACTCTGCGCTGCTGTGGTGCGTCTTCATGCCGCTCCTGGCCTGCGCGCTGCTGCTGCTGTGGCGGCCCACGGGCCTGGCGGGGCAGGCCTTCGGCACGCTGGTGCTGATCACGCCGCTGGGGCCCCTGCTGTACCGCCTCGCGTTCCGGCCCATGGCGCATGCCACGGTGCTGTCGCTCTTGATCGTGTCGGTGGCGCTGCACGGCGTGCTCGTGGGCCTGGGGCTGCTGTTCTTCGGTGCGGAGGGTTCGCGCACGCCGGCCTTCTCGGAGGCCCGCTTCGAGATCGGCGGGCTGCAGGTCACGGGCCAGTCCCTCGTGGTGATCGTGGTCACGCTGGCGCTCGTGGTCGCCATGTTCCAGTTCTTCGGCCGCTCCATGGTGGGCAAGGCGCTGCGCGCCACGGCCATGAACCGCGTGGGCGCGCGCCTGATGGGCGTGCCCACCGAGCTGTCGGGCGACGTGAGCTTCGCGCTGGCCGCGCTGATCGGCGCCGTCTCGGGCCTGCTCATCGCGCCGCTGACCACCATCTACTACGACACGGGCTTCCTGATCGGGCTCAAGGGCTTCGTGGCCGCCATCATCGGCGGGCTGGCCAGCTACCCGCTCGCGCTGGGCGGCGCGCTGCTGGTGGGGCAGCTGGAGTCGTTCTCCTCGTTCTGGGCGAGCGCGTACAAGGAAGTGCTGGTGTTCACGCTGATCATTCCGGTGCTGTGGTGGCGTTCGCTGCACAGCCGCCATGTGGAGGACGAGGAGTGAGCACCGTCCACAACAACGCGCAGCCCGCGACGGGGCCGCTCTCGCCGGCCGCAGCACCCGCACCACGCGGCTTCGTCACGCGCCGCGCGGTCACGCTGGCGGCGGTGCTGGCACTGGCCCTGGCCTGGGGCTTCCTGCCCGAATTCACCGTGGTGGTGATCAGCTATATCGGCCTGTACGCGCTGGTCGCCGTGGGCCTGTGCCTGCTCACGGGCGTGGGCGGCATGACCTCGTTCGGCCAGGCGGCCTTCGTGGGCATGGGCGCCTATGCCACGGCCTGGCTGTGCACCTCGCCGCAGGCGGCGGCCTGGCTGGGGCCGCTGGCCGGCAGCGCGCTGCTGCCCTGGCTGGGCCTGGCGCTGGGGCTGGCGCTCACGTTCGCGCTGGCCTGGTTCCTGGGCTCCATCACGGTCAAGCTGTCGGGCCATTACCTGCCGCTGTGCACCATCGCCTGGGGCCTGTCGCTGTACTTCCTGTTCGGCAACATGGGCTTTCTGGGCGGGCAGACCGGCATCACGGGCGTGCCCGCGCTCGTGGTGGCGGGCTACTCGCTGGCCTCGCCGCGCCAGCTCGGCGTGCTGATCTGGGCCGTGCTGCTGGCCGGCATGTGGCTGCTGCACAACCTGCTGGACTCGCGCGAGGGCCGCGCGATCCGCGCGCTCAAGAGCGGCCGGCTCATGGCCGAGTCCATGGGCGTGGACACGGCGCGCCAGCGCACCAAGCTGTTCGTGCTGGCCGCGCTGCTGGCGGCGCTGTCGGGCTGGCTCTACGCGCACATGCAGCGCTTCGTGAACCCCACGCCCTTCAACCTCAACATCGGCATCGAGTACCTGTTCATGGCGGTGGTGGGCGGCGCCGGCCACCTGTGGGGCGCGGTGCTGGGCGCGGCGCTGATCACGCTGCTCAAGGAGAAGCTGCAGGACCTGCTGCCCAGCCTGCTGGGCACCAGCGGCAACTTCGAGGTGATCGTCTTCGGCCTCCTGATGCTGCTGGTGCTGCAGCGCTTTGCCGACGGCATCTGGCCCGCGCTCGAGCGCATCGGCCAGCGCTGGCTGCGCCCCGACGCGCCCAAGGCCCCACCGCGCGTGGCCGCGCTCGCGCGCCGCGCGTTGCCGGCGCGCGGCACCGTGCTGCTGCAGGCCCGTGGCGTGAGCAAGCGCTTCGGCGGCCTGGTCGCCAACAACGCGGTCAGCCTGAGCGTGCAGGCCGGCGAGATCCACGCGCTGATCGGCCCCAACGGCGCGGGCAAGAGCACCTTCTTCAACATGGTCTCGGGCGTGGACGATCCCAGCGACGGCGAGGTGCGCCTCATGGACCGGCCCATGCAGGCGCGCCCCGCGCGCGACTTCGCGGCGCTGGGCCTGGGCCGCACCTTCCAGCATGTGCGCCTGCTGGGCCAGCGCAGCGTGGTCGACAACGTGGCGCTGGGCGCGCACCTGCGCGCGCGGCGCGGCTGGCTGGCCGCCATGCTGCGCCTGGACCGCGCGGAGGAGGCCGCGCTGCAGGCCGAGGCGCGGCTGCAGATCGAACGCTGCGGCCTCGCGGCGCACGCCGACGCGCCGGCCGCCTCGCTGGCGCTGGGCCAGCAGCGCATCGTGGAGATCGCGCGCGCGCTGGCCGGTCAGCCCGCGGTGCTGCTGCTCGACGAGCCGGCCGCCGGCCTGCGCCATCTGGAGAAGCGCGCGCTGGCCGAGCTGCTCTCGCAGCTGCGCGCCGAGGGCCTGGGCATTCTCGTGGTGGAGCACGACATGGAGTTCGTCATGAACCTGGCCGACCGCATCACCGTGCTGGAGTTCGGCAGCGTGATCGCCGAAGGAAAACCCGCCGAGGTGCAGAGCAACCAGAAGGTGCTCGACGCCTACCTGGGCGGCGCCGACGAGACGCTGGAGGTCCGCGCATGACGGCCACGCTGCTGGAACTGCGCGACTTCTGCGTCTCCTACCGTGCCGTGGAAGCGCTGCACGGCGTGGCGCTGCAGGTGCGCGAAGGCGAGATCGTCACCGTGATCGGCCCCAACGGCGCGGGCAAGACCACCTTGCTGTGCGCGGCCATGGGCCTCTTGCCCTCCGCCGGCCAGCTGCTGCTGGACGGCGAGCGCGTCGCGCGCCCCAGCGTGGAGGCCATGGTCGCGCGCGGCGTGGCGCTGGTGCCCGAGCGGCGCGAGCTGTTCGGCGAGATGTCGGTCGAGGACAACCTGCTGCTGGGCGGCTTCTACCGCTGGCGCAAGGGCCAGCGCGACCAGCCCGCGCGCATGCAGGAGATCTTCGGGATCTTCCCGCGCCTGCGCGAGCGCCGTGCGCAGCTGGCGTCCACGCTGTCGGGTGGCGAACGCCAGATGCTGGCCATCGGCCGCGCGCTCATGGCGCGGCCGCGCCTGCTGATGCTGGACGAGCCCTCGCTGGGGCTGGCGCCGCTGATCGTGCGCGAGGTGCTGCAGGTGGTGTCCTCGCTGCGCAGCCACGGCGTGTCGGTGCTGCTCGTGGAGCAGAACGCGCGCGCCGCGCTGCAGGTGGCCGACCGCGGCTACGTGCTGGAGATGGGCCAGGTGGCCCTGACAGGCGCCGCGCGCGAGCTGCTGCACGACCGCCGCATCATCGACACCTACCTCGGGATCGGCAGCCAGAAGGCGGCCTGATCCACCGCTTCTTTCCCCGGGATGCACATGACGACCACGCTCCAGAGTTACATCGCCGGCCGCTGGCTCGGCAGCGAGGCCGCGCAGGAACTGCGCAGCGCCATCAACGGCCAGGTGGTGGCCCGCACGCACGCCGAGGCCATCGACTTCGGCGAGGCCGTGGCCCATGCGCGCGGCACGGGCCTGCCGGCCCTGCTGGCGCTGGATTTCCAGCAGCGCGCCGAGCGCCTCAAGGCATTGGCCAAGTACCTGCTGGAACACAAGGAGCAGCTCTACGCGGTCTCGGCCCACACCGGCGCGACGCGCGCCGACAGCTGGATCGACATCGAAGGCGGCGCCGGCACGCTGGCGGCCTATGCGGGCCTGGGCGGCAACGAGCTGCCCTCGGGCAACCTCGTGCACGAGGGGCCGGCCCTGCCGCTCGGCAAGCAGGGCGGCTTCGCGGGCACCCACATCCTGGTGCCGCGCCGGGGACTGGCCGTGCACATCAACGCCTTCAACTTCCCGGTCTGGGGGCTTCTGGAGAAGTTCGCGCCGAGCTTCCTCGCGGGCATGCCCTGCATCGCCAAGCCGGCCACGGCCACGGCCTACCTGACCGAGGCGCTGGTGCGCCTGCTGCACGCCTCGGGCCTCCTGCCCGAGGGCAGCCTGCAGCTCGTGGTGGGCGGCACCGGCGACCTGCTGGACCGGCTGGACGGCCGCGACGTCGTGACCTTCACGGGCTCGGCCGACACTGCGGCCCGGCTGCGCGTGCACCCCAACATCGTGCGCCAGTCCATCGCCTTCAACGCCGAGGCCGATTCGCTCAACTGCGCGATCCTCGCGCCCGACGTCACGCCGGACGACGCGGAGTTCGATCTGTTCGTCAAGGAGGTCGCGCGCGAGATGACGGTCAAGGCCGGCCAGAAGTGCACGGCGATCCGCCGCGCGATCGTGCCGCGCCAGCACCTGGACGCCGTGGCCGAGCGCCTGCGCGCGCGGCTCGCGAAGACCGTGGTGGGCGACCCCGCGCGCGAGGAGGTGCGCATGGGCGCGCTGGCCTCGCAGGCACAGCGCAGCGACGTGGCCGCGCGCGTGGCCGAGCTGCTGCAGGGCGCCGAGCTGGTCTACGGCGAGCGCGACGGCTTCGCGCCCGTGGGCGAGGGCGTGGGCGAGGGCGCCTTCTTCGCGCCCACGCTGCTGCTGTCGCGCCAGCCGCTCACGCACGACGCGGCCCACGATGTCGAGGCCTTCGGCCCCGTGAGCACGCTGATGCCCTACGAGGACCTGGACGAGGCCGTGGCCCTGGCGGCGCGCGGCCGCGGCAGCCTGGTCGGCTCGCTGGTCACGCGCGATCCGGCCACGGCCGCGCGCATCGTGCCGCAGCTGGCGGCGCTGCACGGCCGCATCCTCGTGCTGGACCGCGAGGCCGCGGCCGAGTCCACGGGCCATGGTTCGCCGCTGCCGCAGCTCAAGCACGGCGGCCCGGGCCGCGCGGGCGGTGGCGAGGAGCTGGGTGGCCTGCGCGCCGTCAAGCACTACCTGCAGCGCACGGCCGTGCAGGGCTCGCCGAGCATGGTGGCGGCCATCACGGGCGAATACCTGCGCGGTGCCAGGCTGCGCGAGAGCGAGGTCCACCCCTTCCGCAAGCACTTCGAGGAGCTGCAGGTCGGCGACACGCTGCTCACGCACCGCCGCACGGTTGGCGAGGCCGACATCGTGGCCTTCGGCGGCCTGTCGGGCGACTACTTCTACATGCACTTCGACGCCATCGCGGCGGCCGAGTCGCCGTTCGGCAAGCGCATCGCGCACGGCTACTTCGTGCTGTCGGCCGCGGCGGGCCTGTTCGTCTCGCCGGCGCCGGGCCCCGTGCTGGCCAACTACGGCCTGGACCAGCTGCGCTTCGTCAAGCCCGTGGGCATCGGCGACACCATCCGCGCGCGCCTGACCTGCAAGCGCAAGATCGACCGCAACCGCAAGGACGCCAAGGGCGTGGGCCAGGGCGTGGTCGCCTGGGACGTGGAGGTCAGCAACCAGCACGGCGAGCTCGTGGCCAGCTACGACATCCTCACGCTGGTGGCCAAGCGCGCATGATGTTTCAAGCAAAGGAAAGCGACATGATCAAGGTTTCGGTGGTCTATCCCAACGAGGAAGGCAGCAGCTTCGACATCGGCTACTACGTGGACCAGCATGTGCCGCTGTGCCAGAAGCTGCTGGGGCCGGCGCTGCTCAAGGTGGAGATCGACGAGGGCATCTCGGGCGCCGCGCCCGACAGCCGCCCGCCCTTCGTGGCCGCGGTGCACATGTACTTCGCCTCGACCGCGTCCTTCTACGACAGCTTCGGCCCGCACGCCAAGGCCATCCGCGCCGACGTGCCGAACTACACGAACATCAAGCCTGTGACGCAGATTGCCAAGCTGCGCTGAAGACCGGGGCCGCCGCGGCGCGCGCGGCGGCGCCCCACGGCCCTCCTCCCATCCTGCGCCTTCCCATGGCGAATCTGGACATGCAAGCTCTTTCGGTGGTGGCCCGCTTGCTGGCCGGTGCAGGCATCGGCATGCCGGTGGCAGGCATCGTGCAGGACCGGCCCGGCGTCTGGTTGCCGGGTGTGGCGTTCCTGACCGTCGGCGTCACGGACCACATGTTCTTCGTGTTGCGCAAGCGGGGGTGAGGAGCGGTTGAGGGCGGGGGCCCCGGCGAGCCCGTTCGAGGTCGCGCAGGCGCGGCCACAGAGCACATCACGACAGCGGACCGCCAGCGCGCTTCGGGTCCGGCGGATCTGTGCGCAATGGGGCGTTGGGCTGCGGTCGACAGCGGTGCTCGTCTGCCGTGCGAGCTACCGCATGGATGAGCGAACGTCTACGCATGGGACGGGCGGGCGAGGAGTGCCGTTGGGGCGGGCTTTGCGCCGGCGGCATCTGGCGATGGGCTGCAATGCGCCCTCTGCCGTCATCCGCCTCATCGACCTGAACGTGAGCAGTGCGCCCGTTGGTGACATACGACGACCGGATCTCGCCGCCGCCAAGCTGCCGTTCTACCGCGAACACAGCCACCTGAAGGAGGCCCACAGCGGAGGGCGCACGTTGATGGGAAGCCCTCTTGACGATTTAGGCACCGGCACAGCTGAGACCTTGTTGCTTCCAGCGTCAGGAGTCCATCGCACACGCCATCGGGCGCACTCCTTGCGGGGAATGA
>DATKFT010000597.1:0-2237 GCA_035544335.1 Pseudorhodoferax sp. | reverse complement strand
GACCACATGCCCTACCTGCCGTTCCCGGACGACTGGCCGGTGTTCTGCCCCAAGGACAAGGTCGGCGACTGGCTGGAGATGTACACCAAGGTCATGGAGCTCAACTACTGGAGTTCCACCGAGGCCCAGAGCGCCAGCTTCGACGAGGCCAGCAAGACCTGGACGGTCACGGTCGAGCGCCAGCATGCCGATGGCCGGCGCGAGACCGTGGTGCTGCGCCCCACGCAGCTGGTGTTCGCGCTGGGCGTGTCGGGTTTCCCGTCGGTGCCCAAGATCGCGGGTGCAGAGACCTTCGAGGGCCAGCAGCACCATTCCAGCGCGCACCCGGGCGGCGAGGCCTATGCCGGCAAGCACTGCGTGGTGCTGGGCTCGAACAACTCGGCCCACGACATCTGCGCCGACCTGTGGGAACACGGCGCCGACGTGACCATGGTCCAGCGCTCGTCCACGCACATCGTCAAGTCCGACTCGCTCATGGAACTGGCGCTGGGCGGGCTGTACTCCGAAGAGGCCGTCGCCAGGGGCGTCACGACCGACAAGGCCGACCTGCTGTTCGCCTCGGTGCCGTTCAAGATCATGCACAGCTTCCATGTGCCGGTGTACGAAGCCATCCAGGAGCGTGACAAGGACTTCTACGCGCGCCTGCGCCAGGCCGGCTTCCTGCTGGACTTCGGCGACGATGGCTCTGGCCTGTTCATGAAGTACCTGCGGCGCGGCTCGGGCTACTACATCGACGTGGGCGCCTCCGAGCTCGTGGCCGACGGCCGCATCCACCTCCAGAGCGGCGTGAACATCGAACGCATCCTGCCGCGCGCTGTCGTGCTGAGCGACGGCACCGAACTGCCGGCCGACCTGCTGGTCTATGCCACGGGCTATGGCTCGATGAACGGCTGGGTGGCCAAGATCGTCTCGCCCGAAGTGGCCGACCGCGTGGGCAAATGCTGGGGCCTGGGCTCGGGCACGACCAAGGACCCGGGGCCCTGGGAGGGCGAGCTGCGCAACATGTGGAAGCCCACGCAGCAGCCGCAGCTCTGGTTCCATGGCGGCAACCTGCACCAGTCGCGGCACTACTCGCAGTATCTGGCGCTGCAGCTCAAGGCCAGGATGGAGGGAATCGCGACCCCGGTCTACGGCCAGGGACCGGTGCACCACCTGCGCTGAGCGCGCAGGCCACCGGGCTCAGAGTCCGGTGGTTTTCTTGGCCGAGGGATCGGCGTAGGTCAGCGGGCTGTCCGCTTCCTTGGGCGGGTTGAGCAGCTGGTTGCCGTTCTGGGCCACGTCGATCGCGTTGCCGCCGGCCCGCCACAGGCTCTGCAGGAAGTCCAGCAGCTTCTTGGAAATGGGCTCCTTGGGCGGCTCTGGCGGCGCATCTTCCTCGACCTTGGGTTTTTCGGTCCAGTTCTTGGGTGCGGCCTCGTCAGGGCCCGAGGGTTGGTCTGGACCCGGCTTCTGGCCCGTGGCCTGGTAGCGGCCCAGGGCCTGCGCGGTTTCGGCCGTGGGGGCGGCCGCGCCGGCCTGCGCGGCGCGCTGCTCGAACGCCTCGGTCGCCGCTTCGACCGCGGACTTGGGCGCAATACCCTGGATCTGGCCCGCGGCCTGCGCGCCCTGACCGGCGGCGGACGCGGCGACCATCACGGCACCGGCGGCGGCGCCCGCTTCGTTCTCCGCCATGCGGCCGGAGCGGATCAGCGCATCCGCCTCGGCCGACAGCTCGACGCGCATGGACGGCTCGGGCTGGAGGGGCGCTGCGACGGCATGCTCTTGCAACACCCGCGTTTCCTCGCGCGTGGCGCGTGGCACGGTTCCGGCGCCCGCAGCTGCGCCGCCGGCGGCCGGCTGCGAATCGGTGCCGGCAGCCGGCCCGTTCACAGTGCGATCAACAGAAGGCAGTTGCATGGCATTCACCAAGGGACGATGACCAATGGCCAGAATGGTTTTTCCTGGCCTCGCCTCTCTTAACGGCAGAACTGAACCGGAATTTAGGCCTATTTCCGAAAAAGACCCAAAATTCTTCACGCAAAGCCCCCCGAGCGGGGCTGCGGGGCTACAGGAAGCGCTCCAGCAGCCGGCGCGATGGCCGGTCCAGCCCGGCGCGGTCGCGCACACGGTAGTGCACGCCCTGGCCGCTCGCGATCAGCAGGCCGCCGTCCGGCAGCCGGCGGATGTCCTCTTCGCTCTTGAGCACGAAGTCGGTCGTGCCGCGGTCGGTCTCCACGCGCCAGATGCTGGGCGTGGAG